>NZ_JAAQWI010000029.1:0-992 GCF_012985385.1 Pseudomonas sp. WS 5503 | reverse complement strand
AACACGACCGTTACCGATACACCGGGTACCGACAACACCACGACTGTCACCTTGACTGCGCCAAGTGCTGTTAACGAAGGTGGCCAGATCACGTACACCGCCACGCTGTCCAACAAAGCGGGCACTGACGTCACCCTGAAGCTGGATAACGGTTCGTCGATCACGATCAAGGCTGGCGAGACCGTGGGCACCGTAACTGTGCCTGCGCCTACCGATGACGTGTTCATCGACAAGAGCACTGAGACCGTCAAGATCACCGACGCTTCCGGCGGCAACTTCGAAAAACTGGAAGTGGCAGGCAACGGCGCCACCACCACGATCAACGACACCATCGACAAAGTCGATGTGGTTCTGACCGCCACCACCACCGTTGGCGAAGGCGGCAACATCGTCTACACCGCCAGCCTTGTGGATAAAAACGGCGCGCCGGTGACCAACATCACCAACCCGCTCACCGTTACCTTGGACAACGGCAAGACCATCACCATCGGCGTAAACCAATCGAGCGGTAGCGTTTCGGTTCTTGCTCCTGATGATGTGTACAAGCGCGACCAAACTGTCACCACCGCTATCAAAGGCGTGACCGGCGGCGAGCATTTCGAGAACCTGGTGCCGGGCACTACCGCGGTGAACACCACCGTTACGGACACTCCGGGTACCGACAACACCACTACTGTGACGCTGACAGCGCCTAACGCTGTTAACGAAGGCGGACAGATTACGTACACCGCCACGCTGTCCAACAAGGCGGGCACTGACGTAACGCTGAAACTCGACAACGGTTCTTCGATCACCATCAAGGCTGGCGACACTGTTGGCACTGTGACCGTGCCCGCTCCTAGCGATGACGTGTTCATCGACAAGAGCAGCCAGACCGTCAAGATTACTGACGCTTCCGGCGGCAACTTCGAAAAACTCGAAGTCGCAGGTAACGGCGCAACCACCACGATCAACGACACCATCGACAAGGTGGATGTAGTTCTAACTGCTAC
>NZ_JAAQWI010000028.1:0-1094 GCF_012985385.1 Pseudomonas sp. WS 5503 | reverse complement strand
GGCGGCCGCAAAAACTGAGTGCAACACCTCACCCTCCGGTAAGGTGCCGCCATGTCCTATACAGAACTCAGCGTCGAAGAACGCGCCACGATCCAGGTCGGGCAATATCAAGGTCTTAGTCAGCGCGAGATAGCTCGAATGCTTGGCCGAAGCCCCTCTACGATCAGCCGCGAGTTGCGTCGCAATCGATCCCTCAATGGGAGATACGTTGCCCACGTTGCACAGGCTCACACTCGCGAGCGCCGTAAAGTTTGCCGCCCTGCCAGAAAATTGGTTCTGGGCAATGAACGCTTCGAGCTGGTGCTTCATTTGCTTCGAGAACGCTTTTCCCCAGAGCAAATCGCGGGCAAGCTGCGTGTCATGAAAATCAATTTCGAAGAAGCCTACGTTTGCCGGGAAACCATCTACAAAGCGATCTATGCGATGCCCGTCGGGGAGTTGCGCAAGGAGCTGGTGCAGTGTCTGCGACAAGGCAAGAGCACACGTAGACCGCGCGCTGGGGGCGTTGATCGTCGCGGCCAGATTCCGGATATGGTCAGTATTCACCTGCGCCCGCCGGAGGTTGAAGACCGTTTGATGCCAGGGCACTGGGAGGGCGACTTGATCAAGGGGAAGAACAACGCCTCGGCGGTCGGGACACTCGTTGAGCGCTCCAGCGGCTATTTGATGCTGGTGAAAATGAATGACGCTACGGCGACATCGGCAGTCGAAGGGTTCAGCGCGGCGCTCAATGGCATGCCGCTGGCCGCTCGTAAAAGCATGACGTATGACCAGGGCAAGGAAATGGCCAGGCACGCCGAACTCACTCAGAAGACGGGTATTGCTGTTTACTTTGCTGACCCACACAGCCCATGGCAACGTGGAACCAACGAGAACACCAACGGCCTTGTCCGCCAGTTTTTGCCCAAGGGAACTGACCTGTCCAGGTACACCCAAGAGGAGTTGGACAAGTTTGCGTATTTGCTGAACATCCGACCACGCAAGCGATTTAACTGGCTGTGTCCGATCGAGGTATTCACTCAGCTGATGGGCTTGCAACATGAGGCTCCTGCTTCAATTCAATAACCGTGTTGCACTCAGCTCCTGCAACCGCC
>NZ_JAAQWI010000026.1:0-2468 GCF_012985385.1 Pseudomonas sp. WS 5503 | reverse complement strand
AGTGTATTGACGGTGTACTCCACCACCGGAAAGCTGATCGCCTCGGCTTCAACCTTGCTAAGACTGACGGCGGCTTTGAATTCCATCCTCAATTTTGTGCCATGGCCCAACCCATCGAGGTAAGTGCGCAACAGGCGATATTCATAGCGGCCTTGGGCAACCCAGTTCGGATTGACATACGAGCTGTTGAAACTGAACAGCGTCAGGTCATGAGCAACATTAGCGGCTGTTCTACCAAAAAACTTCAACGAGACCGGATAAGGGGCGGTGATAAACGGCCAGGTGCCGACATGCGCCATCGCGTTGCCGACGAAGCTATCCAGGTCCAGCACCTTTGTCGCGCTATTGGCCTCGTTGAGCCTGATGACCGTCTTGGCCAGCTCCGATTGCGGTATCGGCCTCACGGTCACCGTCAAGGTTGCCGACGTGACCGAGACACCCGCACGGGTTACCACGTATTGGTATTTCACCGTGGTGGCGTGGTCACGAATGTTCGCCGCAATCGCCGCCCTGGAAATATCGAACGCCACCTCCTGCAAGGCTTCATTCCCAGGTTTGGCCGGGATATCTGGCGAACCGCCATTGCCGGCACCGTTCATGGTGACTTTGATCGAGTCGCTGTTGCGCATCCCCACATAGCTCACCACCAGTTGGGTACCCTGTTGCACCCTGAGCGGCTCCAGTTCGGCGGTGTCGGGGCCGGTCGTCTGGGCTTCGCGCAAGGTCGGCGACGGCAACTCGCCCACGCCACGGCTGATCAGCACCTCGGTGATCTCAGAATACCGCGGCATCGCCTCATCACTACGTGTCAACGTGTAGAACACCGTCACCGACTCATCCAGGTTGTTCTCCACGTAGTATTTTTCGATGTCGTGGGCGGTGGTGGCGCCATTCACGGCCACCTCCACCGGCACTTCGGTGCGGGCGCCCCGGCCAAGCCAGTACATGCGGATCCAGTCGCCGCGCAGTGTTTCGCCAAACGGTGCAAACACGGTGGCATAGGCACCTACATCATCCGGATTCAACTGTCCGCTGACCGCCTTCTCGACAATCGGCTTGGGCATCGTACGCTTGATCTGACCCACCACGATCTGCAACCGCAGGGACTCCTGCGGGCGGCCGCCGGGCCGGGTGTGGGCGTAAAACACGTCAGTCAGGTGGCCGTCGAAACGCCGCAGTTCGTCGGGGTATACCGTAAACAACAAATCCCCACCGGCCGTGGGCGGAATATCGTCGACTTCGCGGCCGATGCGATGTTCGATGGTGTTATCGGCGCTGCTGACCCGGAAGATGACTTCGATATAACCGTCCTTCGGCCAGCTCCCTTGAAGGGGGAAGCGTACGGTCGCGTCGACATCCGGCTCGATATGGCCACCCTGGTCCTCGTCTATCGTCGGTGCCGGCCACCTGACGACTTGCCCAATGACGTCCAGATAGAGCTTTTCGGAAGGCTGTTGCACCGCGCCATTCTGATACAGGGCATGCACACTCGCGCTGCCTTCGGCAATCGCGCTCACCAGCGCGTTGGGAACCTCAAAGGTATAAAGGCCTGCTCTACTGAGTTCTTCGGTGTGCGTATAAGGGATCGAATTGCCTTCACTGTCCAAACCGGCCCAGATCAGCGTCACGTGGGAATACGCGCTAGCCTCCTGGGAGAGGACCCAAAGGGCCACTTCCACATCCCAACTGCCCAGTTCCGCGAGGTCGATTTTCGTACCGGTGTCTGGAAACTGCAGCCACGGCGCTTCGGGGCGCACCTCATTGAGGTGCACATCAATCAACGACACCGCCGACCAGCGTGCCCGCTCCTCCGGCAGATTGCCGCCCGCGTCCCGCACCTGGTAAGCCACGCGCGTAAGCCGGTTATTGCCCGCGGCGCTGATAGTGGCGTAGTCGACGGTCAAGGTGATGTCACGGCCCACTTCGCCGGGTTGGACCCGGTGCTGAACCACTTGCGAGCCCCAGGCCAGAGTGATCAGGTCATAAGCGCGCATGTTTAGCCAGTAGCGAATGATGATCTTGACACCCGCCAGTGCCTGCTGCTGGTTGACGCCATGCAGCACAACATCCGGTGGGACCTCATACGCCAGCCCCTGGTGGCCGGGCAGACAGTCTCTGTCTTCGCCACCGGGGCGAGTCAGGCTGACCCGTAACTTGATTTCTTCGGTGAATGACTCATTGCCGCTTCTGCGCCTTAGCATGGCACATACCGGGTAGACCAAGAACGGGACGATATGGTGCGCGGGAACAGTCAGCGGGATCAGGTCAAGGTTTTCCTCGCCTTCGCGAATCGGCGTAGAGGCCACGGGAATATTACGGTTGCCCCAGAACAGTGAGGCAACACTGCCCGGAGTGACGCCATCTTTGGGGTTGATCAGGTAGACCACCAACGGCACCTCGGTATGCCGCAGGCCGATACCGCCATGCGCCCCTTCGATATCACCATCAATGGCCGGTTCCATCAGCGG
>NZ_JAAQWI010000025.1:0-2559 GCF_012985385.1 Pseudomonas sp. WS 5503 | reverse complement strand
GACACTAGTACTGGATGCATCTGCAGGATATCGCGGCCGCTTAATTAACTGGCCTCATGGGCCTTCACTTCACTGCCCGCTTTCCAGTCGGGAAACCTGTCGTGCCAGCTGCATTAACATGGTCATAGCTGTTTCCTTGCGTATTGGGCGCTCTCCGCTTCCTCGCTCACTGACTCGCTGCGCTCGGTCGTTCGGGTAAAGCCTGGGGTGCCTAATGAGCAAAAGGCCAGCAAAAGGCCAGGAACCGTAAAAAGGCCGCGTTGCTGGCGTTTTTCCATAGGCTCCGCCCCCCTGACGAGCATCACAAAAATCGACGCTCAAGTCAGAGGTGGCGAAACCCGACAGGACTATAAAGATACCAGGCGTTTCCCCCTGGAAGCTCCCTCGTGCGCTCTCCTGTTCCGACCCTGCCGCTTACCGGATACCTGTCCGCCTTTCTCCCTTCGGGAAGCGTGGCGCTTTCTCATAGCTCACGCTGTAGGTATCTCAGTTCGGTGTAGGTCGTTCGCTCCAAGCTGGGCTGTGTGCACGAACCCCCCGTTCAGCCCGACCGCTGCGCCTTATCCGGTAACTATCGTCTTGAGTCCAACCCGGTAAGACACGACTTATCGCCACTGGCAGCAGCCACTGGTAACAGGATTAGCAGAGCGAGGTATGTAGGCGGTGCTACAGAGTTCTTGAAGTGGTGGCCTAACTACGGCTACACTAGAAGAACAGTATTTGGTATCTGCGCTCTGCTGAAGCCAGTTACCTTCGGAAAAAGAGTTGGTAGCTCTTGATCCGGCAAACAAACCACCGCTGGTAGCGGTGGTTTTTTTGTTTGCAAGCAGCAGATTACGCGCAGAAAAAAAGGATCTCAAGAAGATCCTTTGATCTTTTCTACGGGGTCTGACGCTCAGTGGAACGAAAACTCACGTTAAGGGATTTTGGTCATGAGATTATCAAAAAGGATCTTCACCTAGATCCTTTTAAATTAAAAATGAAGTTTTAAATCAATCTAAAGTATATATGAGTAAACTTGGTCTGACAGTTATTATTTACCCACCACTTTGGTAATTTCGCCTTTCACGTAATGCACAAATTCTTCCAGCTGATCCGCACGGCTGGCCAGACGATCTTCTTCCTGGCCCAGATACGCCTGACGCGCTTCCAGAATCACCGGCTGATACTGCGCCGGCAGACGTTCCATGGCCCAATCCGCCGCCACATCTTTCGGCGCAATTTTGCCGGTCACCGCGCTATACCAAATACGGCTCAGGGTCAGCACCACGTTGCGTTCATCACCCGCCCAATCCGGCGGGCTGTTCCACAGGGTCAGGGTTTCGTTCAGCGCTTCAAACAGGTCCTGTTCCGGCACCGGATCAAACAGTTCTTCCGCTGCCGGACCAACCAGCGCCACGCTATGTTCACGCGCTTTGGTCAGCAGAATGGCCAGATCGATATCAATGGTCGCCGGTTCAAAAATGCCGGCCAGAATATCGTTACGCTGCCATTCGCCAAACTGCAGCTCACGTTTCGCCGGATAACGCCACGGAATAATGTCATCATGCACCACGATGGTCACTTCCACCGCACGCAGAATTTCGCTTTCACCCGGGCTCGCGCTGGTTTCCAGCAGATCGTTAATCAGCGCACGACGGGTGGTTTCATCCAGACGCACGGTCACGGTCACCAGCAGATCAATATCGCTATGCGGTTTCAGGCCGCCATCCACCGCGCTGCCATACAGATGCACGGCCAGCAGGGTCGGTTCCAGATGACGTTCAATCACGCCCACCACTTCAGACAGCTGGGTGCTCACTTCCGCAATCACCGCTTCACGCATAATGTTCAGTTTGGTTTTCGGACGGCTGCCCTGCTGGGTCACATCGTTGCTGCTCCACAGCATCAGGCAACGGCCCACCGCATAACGCGCCTGCTGTTTGCTCGCACGCGGCATGCTCTGCACGCCAAAAAAGCAATCATAGCACGCCATAAACACCGCCACCGCACCATTACCGCCGCTACGTTCGGTCAGGGTACGGCTCCAATTACGGCTACGCATACTCTTCCTTTTTCAATATTATTGAAGCATTTATCAGGGTTATTGTCTCATGAGCGGATACATATTTGAATGTATTTAGAAAAATAAACAAATAGGGGTTCCGCGCACATTTCCCCGAAAAGTGCCACCTAAATTGTAAGCGTTAATATTTTGTTAAAATTCGCGTTAAATTTTTGTTAAATCAGCTCATTTTTTAACCAATAGGCCGAAATCGGCAAAATCCCTTATAAATCAAAAGAATAGACCGAGATAGGGTTGAGTGGCCGCTACAGGGCGCTCCCATTCGCCATTCAGGCTGCGCAACTGTTGGGAAGGGCGTTTCGGTGCGGGCCTCTTCGCTATTACGCCAGCTGGCGAAAGGGGGATGTGCTGCAAGGCGATTAAGTTGGGTAACGCCAGGGTTTTCCCAGTCACGACGTTGTAAAACGACGGCCAGTGAGCGCGACGTAATACGACTCACTATAGGGCGAATTGAGTGAAGGCCGTCAAGGCCTAGGCGCGCCGGATCCCCCGGG
>NZ_JAAQWI010000024.1:0-2809 GCF_012985385.1 Pseudomonas sp. WS 5503 | reverse complement strand
GATCGAGGATAGCACCTGCATACACTTTGTTTCTATGTATCAAGTAAAGCAGGGACTCGCCAGCCTCAGAACCGCGCAAAGCCCCGGAATCCGGGAGCATCAGCAGAAAAACAGCGATCAGGGACAAAACATCCTTACGATCCAGCTCGATTGAAACTCTCATGCCCAGCTCCTCAGTGGTGATGGCAAATTTTCTCATCACGACCAGGAACATAACGGGCGAGGTTTGCGCCTCCACTCCAGAGCCAAAAAACGAAGGAGTCTTCGGTAAAGTGGGGGTGTAACAGCACCCCACAGGATCCGGGAGGGGGGTGAAGAACATTTCGCAATACTACCCAGAGCGCCAAAAGCAAAATCAACAGCACCCATGCTGGGGGCCTCCGCTCCCGGCCGGTGGCCAGGAACAGAGCGCCAGAGGGTGATTTGATCAGCGAAGGGTCAAGGGTTCGCTCCGCCCGGGACTCCGTTCGCCGCGACGGTGAAGCGAGTCACG
This sequence comes from Pseudomonas sp. WS 5503, assembly GCF_012985385.1. NCBI lineage: Bacteria > Pseudomonadati > Pseudomonadota > Gammaproteobacteria > Pseudomonadales > Pseudomonadaceae > Pseudomonas > Pseudomonas sp. WS 5503. Next base: position 2,316 of record NZ_JAAQWI010000024.1, on the reverse strand, counting down.
ACGAGCCGGGGTCGCGGCCCCTGACCTGAGGAATTTCAACGGTGGATGGACTGGCCTCGATCGGAGTACGGGAACCTGTTCCCGTATGGAGGTCGAGGGGACAAGCGCAGCGCGTCAGGCCTCGGCGGCCCTTGTTCGTAAAGCCATCACTTGCGTGGCTGACAAATGGCGAAGCTCAGAATTGGAAAAAACCAGGTCAGCCCTCAACCACCTGGTTTCTTCGTCCCACTGGGCCAAATTGTCTATGAGAAACCTATAACGACCTTGATAAGCCTCCGCAAGATCCTCAGCAAGGGCCCTGTAAGCCTCTCCAGGCGTTTTTAACGCCAAATACACTGCATCTAGCACGGGGTCTGGTTTCGTTGCTCTGCCGACTTCCTGCGCCTTTTTGATGGCATATGCGTTGTATTCCTCTGCGCCAGTTTCGGGATCATCTGCTGGATTACCTGGGCAAAGTTTGTCCTCCCATGGGAGGACATAGGAGGCGCGGCCCAGGATGAACTGCAGGACGTAATCCGAAGGTATGGCGAGACGCTGCATGAGGAATTTTCCTATACGAAAATCGAATGGTAGCGCAGAGGGCTTTGGGCAGCGAAAGCTGCTTCCAGAGCGGCCAAAAGCCGCTCTGATAAACCGGCGTCGAAGACGACGGAAACAGCCTGACAGACGCCACCCGAGCCCACGAGGGGGGTGAGGAAAAATGGCCCCCAGGCCGAATTTTTCCGTTCTGCCCTGGTGCAGCCCGTCCAGGGCGAAACCAGGGTGCGAAGCATCCGGCCGCACCGCTTGCGTGCGCGTCAGGTGAAACCGGACCAACCTGGTTTCGAGCCGAAGCAGCAGAGGGAGGGACGGAGTCCCGCGCCGATGCGTCGCGCAGTCTCAGAAAGCGGGTTGGTCCGGCTTTGCCGGGCGCGCACGCGGGTGAATTTTCGAGACAAGCCCGTCCAGGGCGCAGGGGAGGAAAGAGGGTGGCGAATCGCGCAGCGATTCAGAACCCTGAAGGCCTTCCGGGGCGCTCCCCCGGGAGGTTTGGGCGTCCCGCAGGGGCGGCCACGGAGCCCCGCAGGGGTGACGGCATTTTGCTGTTGGGTTCTATGTTTTTAGCTCTTGGTGGTTGTATTGCAGGTCCTATTGTTTGGCCTATTGCCCCCGCAATAGGTGAGCCATAGGAGCGGCAATTTCAGGGAGTGAGTCAGGCAGGCGCTACGCTGTCGCCTGCCTCACTCCCTGATGCTCGCCGGCTGGTATGAGTCGCCCAGGTAGCGGTAGAACCGATCCAGGTACGGGAGCCCATCGAGCGGCTCATCGAGCAGCGAGTCGGGGATCTCAACGCCACGGAACAGGCCGAAGCTATTCAGCAGACGCTTGCCTTTGAGGATCTGCGCCGCGTGCCAGTTGTCGGCCAAGGTCAGATCGGAGAACTTCACGGCGTACTTGAACACCTCCATGAATCCCTCCACTGGATCACCCAGGATCGGCCTGCAATCCACAACCATGCTGTCGCCAGTGATCTTGTGCCACTCGGAGCTGAGGTCGGTTTGAGAGGGCTGTGAGGTCGCCAAAACAATCATGTGGCAATGCGGGTGCCAACCCTTGCCATTGTTCGTCAGCTCAAGGGTATAGACACCCCCTTCAGCCCTGCACAGTTCTGTCCATGGCGCTCTAGGCACACCGGCATTGAAGTGACGACGATGGGTCATCAGCTTGCGGAGGGACTTGCTGAGATGAGCTTGCCGCTCTTCCAGATCTGGACCGTTTTTGACTGTGAGTGTCAGCAGGTAGGGCCGCAGATCCGGGCGCTCTTCCTGGATCACCTGCCAACGAGTCAGGTAAGCCCCAAGGGCCTTTGCCCCGCGGCGAATGCCGCACAGCGGACAGACCAGGTGCTGCTTGCAAAACGTCGCGCTGTGCAGCCGTACCTTGCCCACGGTGAAGTACTCCCGGAAGTGCAGGTAATTCCCGCAACTGGCGAGGCCAGCAGCGGTCTTGATGGACGCTTGAGATGGTGCCTCACGCAGATGACAAAGCATCGCCTGAGACCTTGCGTGAGCGACGCCGTAGCGTGCTATTCTTTCGTCCAGAAGCCTAGCCTCGCTAGCTTCGTCGGCCCCTTTGAACTCCCCGCCTGCCAAGTTGGAAGAGTTCTCAGGGGTTTTTTTATGCGCCATATTCGGCCCCCTTTTTGATGGGATCGAGGATAGCACCTGCATACACTTTGTTTCTATGTATCAAGTAAAGCAGGGACTCGCCAGCCTCAGAACCGCGCAAAGCCCCGGAATCCGGGAGCATCAGCAGAAAAACAGCGATCAGGGACAA
>NZ_JAAQWI010000023.1:0-3237 GCF_012985385.1 Pseudomonas sp. WS 5503 | reverse complement strand
GGAATTTAATCTTGACGATGACCTACTCTCACATGGGGAAACCCCACACTACCATCGGCGATGCATCGTTTCACTGCTGAGTTCGGGATGGGATCAGGTGGTTCCAATGCTCTATGGTCGTCAAGAAATTCGGGTACTGAGTCGTGGCCAGCTGGCCTCGCTTCAGCAAATTGGGTATGTGATAGATCGTGGTGTTTTGTGAGCGTCGAACTTTCGGTTCATTGCGTCTTCACACACCGCAATCTGGTCTCTTTCGAGTTCGCAAATTGCTTGGGTGTTATATGGTCAAGCCTCACGGGCAATTAGTATTGGTTAGCTCAACGCCTCACAGCGCTTACACACCCAACCTATCAACGTCGTAGTCTTCGACGGCCCTTCAGGGAACTCAAGGTTCCAGTGAGATCTCATCTTGAGGCTAGTTTCCCGCTTAGATGCTTTCAGCGGTTATCTATTCCGAACATAGCTACCCGGCAATGCCACTGGCGTGACAACCGGAACACCAGAGGTTCGTCCACTCCGGTCCTCTCGTACTAGGAGCAGCCCCTCTCAAATCTCAAACGTCCACGGCAGATAGGGACCGAACTGTCTCACGACGTTCTAAACCCAGCTCGCGTACCACTTTAAATGGCGAACAGCCATACCCTTGGGACCGGCTTCAGCCCCAGGATGTGATGAGCCGACATCGAGGTGCCAAACACCGCCGTCGATATGAACTCTTGGGCGGTATCAGCCTGTTATCCCCGGAGTACCTTTTATCCGTTGAGCGATGGCCCTTCCATACAGAACCACCGGATCACTAAGACCTACTTTCGTACCTGCTCGACGTGTCTGTCTCGCAGTCAAGCGCGCTTTTGCCTTTATACTCTACGACCGATTTCCGACCGGTCTGAGCGCACCTTCGTACTCCTCCGTTACTCTTTAGGAGGAGACCGCCCCAGTCAAACTACCCACCATACACTGTCCTCGATCCGGATAACGGACCTGAGTTAGAACCTCAAAGTTGCCAGGGTGGTATTTCAAGGATGGCTCCACGCAGACTGGCGTCCACGCTTCAAAGCCTCCCACCTATCCTACACAAGCAAATTCAAAGTCCAGTGCAAAGCTATAGTAAAGGTTCACGGGGTCTTTCCGTCTAGCCGCGGATACACTGCATCTTCACAGCGATTTCAATTTCACTGAGTCTCGGGTGGAGACAGCGCCGCCATCGTTACGCCATTCGTGCAGGTCGGAACTTACCCGACAAGGAATTTCGCTACCTTAGGACCGTTATAGTTACGGCCGCCGTTTACCGGGGCTTCGATCAAGAGCTTCGCGTTAGCTAACCCCATCAATTAACCTTCCGGCACCGGGCAGGCGTCACACCCTATACGTCCACTTTCGTGTTTGCAGAGTGCTGTGTTTTTAATAAACAGTCGCAGCGGCCTGGTATCTTCGACCGGCATGAGCTTACGGAGCAAGTCCTTCACCCTCACCGGCGCACCTTCTCCCGAAGTTACGGTGCCATTTTGCCTAGTTCCTTCACCCGAGTTCTCTCAAGCGCCTTGGTATTCTCTACCCAACCACCTGTGTCGGTTTGGGGTACGGTTCCTGGTTACCTGAAGCTTAGAAGCTTTTCTTGGAAGCATGGCATCAACCACTTCGTTACCTGAAAGGTAACTCGTCATCAGCTCTCGGCCTTGAAATCCCGGATTTACCTAAGATTTCAGCCTACCACCTTAAACTTGGACAACCAACGCCAAGCTGGCCTAGCCTTCTCCGTCCCTCCATCGCAATAACCAGAAGTACAGGAATATTAACCTGTTTTCCATCGACTACGCTTTTCAGCCTCGCCTTAGGGACCGACTAACCCTGCGTCGATTAACGTTGCGCAGGAAACCTTGGTCTTTCGGCGTGGGTGTTTTTCACACCCATTATCGTTACTCATGTCAGCATTCGCACTTCTGATACCTCCAGCAAGCTTCTCAACTCACCTTCACAGGCTTACAGAACGCTCCTCTACCGCATCACTTACGTGATACCCGTAGCTTCGGTGTATGGTTTGAGCCCCGTTACATCTTCCGCGCAGGCCGACTCGACTAGTGAGCTATTACGCTTTCTTTAAAGGGTGGCTGCTTCTAAGCCAACCTCCTAGCTGTCTAAGCCTTCCCACATCGTTTCCCACTTAACCATAACTTTGGGACCTTAGCTGACGGTCTGGGTTGTTTCCCTTTTCACGACGGACGTTAGCACCCGCCGTGTGTCTCCCATGCTCGGCACTTGTAGGTATTCGGAGTTTGCATCGGTTTGGTAAGTCGGGATGACCCCCTAGCCGAAACAGTGCTCTACCCCCTACAGTGATACATGAGGCGCTACCTAAATAGCTTTCGAGGAGAACCAGCTATCTCCGAGCTTGATTAGCCTTTCACTCCGATCCACAGGTCATCCGCTAACTTTTCAACGGTAGTCGGTTCGGTCCTCCAGTTAGTGTTACCCAACCTTCAACCTGCCCATGGATAGATCGCCCGGTTTCGGGTCTATTCCCAGCGACTAGACGCCCTATTAAGACTCGCTTTCGCTACGCCTCCCCTATTCGGTTAAGCTCGCCACTGAAAATAAGTCGCTGACCCATTATACAAAAGGTACGCAGTCACCCAACAAAGTGGGCTCCCACTGCTTGTACGCATACGGTTTCAGGATCTATTTCACTCCCCTCTCCGGGGTTCTTTTCGCCTTTCCCTCACGGTACTAGTTCACTATCGGTCAGTCAGTAGTATTTAGCCTTGGAGGATGGTCCCCCCATATTCAGACAAAGTTTCTCGTGCTCCGTCCTACTCGATTTCATGACTAAGAGATTTTCGCGTACAGGGCTATCACCCACTATGGCCGCACTTTCCAGAGCGTTCCGCTAATCTCAAAGCCACTTAAGGGCTAGTCCCCGTTCGCTCGCCACTACTAAGGGAATCTCGGTTGATTTCTTTTCCTCAGGGTACTTAGATGTTTCAGTTCCCCTGGTTCGCTTCTTGCACCTATGTATTCAGTACAAGATAACCATCTTATGATGGCTGGGTTCCCCCATTCAGACATCTCCGGATCAAAGTCTGTTTGCCGACTCCCCGAAGCTTTTCGCAGGCTACCACGTCTTTCATCGCCTCTGACTGCCAAGGCATCCACCGTATGCGCTTCTTCACTTGACCATATAACCCCAAGCAATCTGGTTATACTGTGAAGACGACATTCGCCGAAAATTCGAATTTCTCA
>NZ_JAAQWI010000022.1:0-4651 GCF_012985385.1 Pseudomonas sp. WS 5503 | reverse complement strand
GCCAGGCCTCAGCATTTTATTATGGTGATCCCCTGGGCGAAATGCGCCTGGTAAGCAGAGTTTTTGAAACGTAAGGCCTTTGAATAAGACAAAAGGCTGCCTCATCGCTAACTTTGCAACAGTGCCGAATTTAGCGCGGTCGCTAAACATTTCGGCACCACCCAGGTGCTGCACGATATCAATCTGAAAATTGATGCCGGTGAATACCGGCTGGCTGCCGACGATCCGGATGAGGAGAACACCCTCGCCACGGCAGTTTTCACCCTCGATGCCAACCACGTCAGGTGGCAAATTTTCGACATTAACCGCGACGATGCTAAATTTCAGGGAGAAGTGCGTGGGTGAGATAGCCGGTCGTCAGTCATAAAGGGCAGGGTAGTACCGTTGGCCCGGCGTTCGATAGTACCGTCCGGATACTGCCAGATATCGGCGTCCAGGGAGATGTCCTGAAGCGCGGTGTCCGGAATTTCAGGTTTGTGTCTCTACAAAGACTAACTATCAGAAAAACTCATCGAGCATCAAATGAAACTGCAATTTATTCATATCAGGATTATCAATACCATATTTTTGAAAAAGCCGTTTCTGTAATGAAGGAGAAAACTCACCGAGGCAGTTCCATAGGATGGCAAGATCCTGGTATCGGTCTGCGATTCCGACTCGTCCAACATCAATACAACCTATTAATTTCCCCTCGTCAAAAATAAGGTTATCAAGTGAGAAATCACCATGAGTGACGACTGAATCCGGTGAGAATGGCAAAAGCTTATGCATTTCTTTCCAGACTTGTTCAACAGGCCAGCCATTACGCTCGTCATCAAAATCACTAGCATCAACCAAACCGTTATTCATTCGTGATTGCGCCTGAGCGAGACGAAATACGCGATCGCTGTTAAAAGGACAATTACAAACAGGAATCGAATGCAACCGGCGCAGGAACACTGCCAGCGCATCAACAATATTTTCACCTGAATCAGGATATTCTTCTAATACCTGGAATGCTGTTTTCCCGGGGATCGCAGTGGTGAGTAACCATGCATCATCAGGAGTACGGATAAAATGCTTGATGGTCGGAAGAGGCATAAATGCCGTCAGCCAGTTTAGTCTGACCATCTCATCTGTAACATCATTGGCAACGCTACCTTTGCCATGTTTCAGAAACAACTCTGGCGCATTGGGCTTCCCATACAATCGATAGATTGTCGCACCTGATTGCCCGACATTATCGCGAGCCCATCTATACCCATATAAATCAGCATCCAGGTTGGAATTTAATCGCGGCCTCGAGCAAGACGTTTCCCGTTGAATATGGCTCATAACACCCCTTGTATTACTGTTTATGTAAGCAGACAGTTTTATTGTTCATGATGATATATTTTTATCGGCACTGTTGCAAATAGTCGGTGGTGATAAACTTATCATCCCCTTTTGCTGATGGAGCTGCACATGAACCCATTCAAAGGCCGGCATTTTCAGCGTGACATCATTCTGTGGGCCGTACGCTGGTACTGCAAATACGGCATCAGTTACCGTGAGCTGCAGGAGATGCTGGCTGAACGCGGAGTGAATGTCGATCACTCCACGATTTACCGCTGGGTTCAGCGTTATGCGCCTGAAATGGAAAAACGGCTGCGCTGGTACTGGCGTAACCCTTCCGATCTTTGCCCGTGGCACATGGATGAAACCTACGTGAAGGTCAATGGCCGCTGGGCGTATCTGTACCGGGCCGTCGACAGCCGGGGCCGCACTGTCGATTTTTATCTCTCCTCCCGTCGTAACAGCAAAGCTGCATACCGGTTTCTGGGTAAAATCCTCAACAACGTGAAGAAGTGGCAGATCCCGCGATTCATCAACACGGATAAAGCGCCCGCCTATGGTCGCGCGCTTGCTCTGCTCAAACGCGAAGGCCGGTGCCCGTCTGACGTTGAACACCGACAGATTAAGTACCGGAACAACGTGATTGAATGCGATCATGGCAAACTGAAACGGATAATCGGCGCCACGCTGGGATTTAAATCCATGAAGACGGCTTACGCCACCATCAAAGGTATTGAGGTGATGCGTGCACTACGCAAAGGCCAGGCCTCAGCATTTTATTATGGTGATCCCCTGGGCGAAATGCGCCTGGTAAGCAGAGTTTTTGAAACGTAAGGCCTTTGAATAAGACAAAAGGCTGCCTCATCGCTAACTTTGCAACAGTGCCAGCCTCCCCCTATAATGGTCAGATATCGCGCCCCATCCCTTTGGACTGGACCAAACACAGCCATAACGTTTCCCCCGCGACACACCTTCAAGTTATTTATGTGAGGAGCCGTCTGCATGACGAGCACTGAGTCAGCAACTGAGTAAGCCGCAACAAGCTCTGGTCTTGTTGCGGCGTTCTGTACTTCCAATCCCGCTGATTGATAACAAACAGACGCCGCCCGATCTCTTTTTCGAGTGGTAATTTTGTTATGTCTTCCTCACGCTCTTCCTGGGCTTATACGCTACCAGCCACCCTGCTGCTGATGGCGCCCTTCGACATCCTCGCTTCCCTGGGGATGGATATTTACCTGCCCGTCGTCCCGGCCATGCCGGAGCTTCTGGGCACGACTCCAGCCGTCATCCAGCTGACCCTTAGCCTGTACATGCTGCTATTAGGTGCAGGGCAACTGCTCTTTGGCCCCCTGTCGGATCGCATAGGCCGACGACCTGTTTTGCTGACAGGCGCCGCCCTGTTCGTGCTGGCTTCAACCGCCGCTGCCTTGTCCAGTTCCGCCTGGGCTTTTGTCGGTTTTCGGGTGCTGCAAGCCCTGGGGGCCTCGGCCACCCTCGTGGCCTTGTTTGCCACAGTGCGCGATGTGTATGCAGACCGCCCCGAAGGGGTAGTGATCTATAGCCTGTTCAGCTCCATCCTGGCATTCGTACCCGCCTTGGGGCCTATTGCAGGTGCTCTGATTGCCCGTGCGGGCGGGTGGCAGGCCATCTTCCTGAGCTTGGCCGGAATGGGGCTGCTGGCCTGGATCCATGCGCTGTTGCGTTGGCAGGAAACCCGGCCTGCCAAGCCAATACATTCACAACAGTCCGCACTGGCCGTCTTCAAAAGCCCGGCGTTCTGGGTCTATACCCTGGGCTTCTCCACCGGAATGGGGACATTTTTTGTCTACTTCTCGACCGCGCCACGAGTCCTGATCAGACAAGCAGCTTATTCAGAAATGAGCTTCAGCCTGGCCTTTGCCAGCGTTGCCCTGGTGATGATTGCCACCACCCGCCTGTCCAAAACCTTTGTGGCTCGTTGGGGCACCGCCGGAAGCCTGAAACGCGGCATGGGGCTGATTGCTCTTGCCGCCCTGTTGCTGGCAGCAGGACAGCGCTTGCTGGAGCCCACCTTTGCCAGCTTTATCCTGCCCATGTGGCTGGCCGCCATTGGCATTGTGATGACCGTATCCGTCACCGCCAATGGCGCCTTGGCCCAGTTCAACGACGTGGCCGGTTCCGCCGTGGCGATCTACTTTTGCGTGGAAAGCCTGATCGTTAGCGTGATCGGCACCTTGGCAGTGACCTTGCTGGATGGGGACACTGCGTGGCCGCTGGTGGTCTTTGGGCTGGGAATGAGCAGCATGGTTTTGCTTGCTTTGATGTTGCTGGAGGCAAGGACCAAACGCGAGGTTTGTAGATAAAAAAGGGAAGGCTTTCGGTACGCCTTCCCTCCATTTGGATCACCCGTCGTCACTGCTCATGAGTAATTTCAGGAGCGAGCAACGACGGACAACAATGCAATCAAGCGTACCCATGTCCGTAATCCCAGTCCTTATGTGTTCTTGGGACTGGGATTACGGACATTAAGTCAGCAAGCCGTCCCCAAACTCAAGTCATACGTCACCCACGCTGTTGCCTGAGCCAGACCATCGTATAGCCTTCGCGCCTGCGCATTGTCCTGCGCCGTAATCCAGCGCAGGAACGGCCAGCCTTGCTCCTTACCTGCCTGGGCGACTGCCTCAATCAAACGGCGGCCCAGCCCGCCGCCTCGCTGTTCCGGCAACACCAACAAGTCATCCAGAAAACCAGCCTCCTTGCCCAGCAAGGGCTCCGGGAAAGGACGGTAATGCGCCAAACCCAGCAGCACACCATTCGCCGTAGCTACCACCTTGCCCTGCAAAGGATGCTGCGCATCCAGCAGCCAGGACCAGGTACGAGCCAGGATCTCTTCATTCATGGGCTCTTTGTAAAACTCGGCGTACTGTCTGTACAGAGACTCCCAGGCGGCCCGGTCCTGTGGCTGCAGATCCCGGATCTGAATGCCATCGACTACTAGCTGTTCTGCACTGCTATTCATACTTGTATTCCCCTGTTGCTACCATGCTGTTGCAAGAGCAGGCTGCTCCTGATGAGAGGCAAAATGCGGCAGTACATACTCAGCCAGCTCCTGGATAATTTCCGCCGCCGGTCGCTGCGCAAACTGAATACCCAAAGCGGCGTGATTCACACCCACTGCCTGCCATTCCTCCAACAAGGTGATCAGCCCCTTGCGCCCGGTACGCAGTGTAAAACGGCACTGTTGCAAATAGTCGGTGGTGATAAACTTATCATCCCCTTTTGCTGATGGAGCTGCACATGAACCCATTCAAAGGCCGGCATTTTCAGCGTGACATCATTCTGTGGGCCGTACGCTGGT
>NZ_JAAQWI010000021.1:0-10585 GCF_012985385.1 Pseudomonas sp. WS 5503 | reverse complement strand
GATAAGAGTAAGTTGTATAGTGTGGACGCATAAGCTATTGAGTTCTATCTATGGACATTGTTAAGCGTCCCAGGGGCGTTGAATGGCGACGCTAGAGCGCATTCATTTCGTGCCCCATTACCTCGTGCGCAGAGAGAACGCCGTCGCATACTCCCCCAGTAGCAGCCGGCCATCCATTGAGGGCTTGCCCCAAATCTTTTGGGCAGACTATGCACCTTGGAGGGAGGCAAACCTGTGGGCAGTGGAGCGAGCAACGACTGGTGACGCTTCTCTTAAGACCGTTGCCAGTAACATGAATGGCCTTCTCAATTACGCTAAATTTCTTGAATCTCGTGATTTGCAGTGGTTCGAGTTTCCCGCTCGCAAAGCTGACCGCTGCCTGGTGCTATACCGAGGGGCGTTGATCAAGATGCGCGATGCCGGCCTGGTCAGCCCATCCACGGCGTCTGAGTACATGCGCAATTGCATCATGTTCTATCGGTGGGTAAGGCATAGGGAGCTTCTTTCTCCACACGTCCAGCTGTGGCGGGAAAAGCCCTACGTCGTTAAATACTTCGACCGGGTGGGGTTCGAGCGAACGATCAGCGGAACCACCACCGACCTCAGCATCCCGAACCGTAAGCGTCCAGGCCAAACGCTTGAAGATGGGCTGTTGCCAGTCTCGGAGACCGATCGCGATGCAATTCTGGATTTCGCCGCAGAGAACGCCACGCCCGAGCTCTACCTCATGTTGGCCCTTGGATTTTTTACCGGGATGCGGCTCGGCAGCATCTGTGATCTCAAGATTCAATCTCTGGAGCGCGCCGCCCCCGACCCTTCCGCTGAAGGGCTTCTACGCCTTGCAGTTGGTCCAGGCGCAGCTCCGCCAGTGCACACGAAATTCGGTGTGACTGGCCAGGTCTGGATACCCGAAGCGTTGCGTGATGAATTGCTGGAATATGCCAAAGGCTGGCGGAGGATGGAACGAGAGGCGAAAGCCTCGCCTGAGAATCGTGACTTGCTGTTCTTGACCCGCTTTGGTAACGCCTATGGCAGGCGCGGAACCGATCAGTCATCTGCTGTGAATGTTGAGATGTCCGAGTTTCGAAAACGGGGCGTCAAAGCAGAACTACAGGTGCTCCGTAAATTCCGCTTCCATCAGTCGCGCTGCACCTTCGGTACCGAATTGGCACGTCTGGCACTATCGGCTTGTTCCGATGTCGCTATTGTAATTGCGACGGTCAGCGACGCGTTGCTCCACGGGCCTAACTCTGAAGCCACCACCTTCAAATACATCCGATTCGTACAGGCACTGCCGATCAAACAAGCCCTCTCAAATAGCTTCATGGCGGCATTTAGCGGGATCGGCGCTGGGGCGCGGTACGATGGATAGTTTCGAATTCGACCTCACTTTCCCGATGCTTGAGTATGGGGCCACTGAAACGCCCTGGGACCTCCGGCCGCTGCTGTTTCGCGGAGGTGCAGCAGCAAAGGTGAAGCATGTGGGCCGCCAGATCGCGCAGGGCCAACTCGGCAGTCCCTTGCCGGAACGTTTCGAGCTGGTGACGCGGCTGCATGAGCACATGACTGACGACCTTGCTGGTGGCGGAAGTCGCTTCTCGGTGCAGAACAAGATCAGTGCATTGCGTCGATTCTTTGCCTGGATCGATTCAGAAAACGTGAATCTCAGTCTCGAGACGGCGGCCGACACGTTCATTCGTTGGACCGATCACTTGCTCCAGCGTCATCGAGTCGAACGTAATTTCAGTGATGGGTCCCTGTACGATCTCACCAGGCTCACGGCGACGATGCTGGACCGAGCATTGGACCGCCAAGCAAGCCTGAGCAAGAGCACACGTATTCGCAAGCCGCGCGGCAAAGGCAAGGTACATACGAGCAAAGCGGACAAGCAGAGTCTGCAAAACACCTTCGCATTCGGACACCTTCTAGCTGACGTATGCGAGGCATTGACCTGGAGGGGGGCAATGGCCCCCCTCCCAGTGTGTATTTCGTTACGCACCGGCCAAGTGCTGGAACTATGGTCGGGATTGCAGAGGCCCGAGAAAGTAGCGGCCCGCCGTACCAGGCCGCAAAATCAAGCGCAAATCGAAGCATCCCTGGCGGCGCGTGCCGCCCACGATGCAGATCGGACACTGCGGACCCGTTTCCCCATCGTCAATTTACGGATCGAGAGTGAATTGCTGATGTTCATCGCCCAGACCGGTCTGAACCTCCAGCAAGCACATACCCTGCGGGTTGAGCAGTTTCATTACACCAGCCACTTAGACGGCTACCAGGTACGTACCTACAAAAAACGACGGGAAGGAGAAGTGCTATTCGAGATTTTTGCCAGTTATCGAGAGTGGTTCGAGCGCTATCTCGAATGGCGTTCCGAATGGTTTCCCAATGAGCGGGATGGTTTGCTCTTTCCGCTTATACGTAGCGGGGGACGAATCCTAGAAGAGGCGACGCAGTTCACGAACGTTACGCGTATCTGCCGCGAGCTTGGCATACCGATAGTGAGACCGCGAAAACTGCGCGGGACGCGCATCAACTGGTTGCTTCGGGAGTCCCAGAATCCCCAACAGGTTGCGGAGTTGGCCCAGCATACGGTGCAAACGCTGATACGCGTATATGCCGACCCCCATCCGCAGATCGCTATGGTGGAAATTACGCGCTTCCATCAGCAAACCGATCCGTCCCTTTCACCTCCTGCTCCTGGTAGATGTGTATCGGCCACACCTGAACCAGTGGGCACGATGCCGAAGAATGGTCCGCGACCCGACTGCATCAATGCTGCCGGTTGCCTGTTCTGTACCCAGCACCGGGATATCGAAAGTGAGGATCATGTGTGGTCTCTCGGTAGCTTGCGCCACCTCAAATCGCTTGAACTGGCACGCTACCGCCCACCCAGTTCGGGTAAGCACCTGACGACAGAGCATCCGGCCCTGCTGGTGATCGATCGGCTGACGGCCAAACTGCGCTTCTTCGAAGAAAGTAGCGAGGTCCGCAGGCTTTGGGTCGAAGAAGCCAGAGCGCGCATAAGTGAAGGTGACTACCACCCGGCCTGGGATGGCTTCATCCAATTGGCAGAACTGCGACAAAGATCAGCATGACGAAAAATATTCTTTCCGAACTTGGCCTCGGCATCGACTCGCCCCTAGCGATTCCTGATGCGCCGAACTACCGTCCGCCGTGCTGGCCACCACAGCGTGATTGGCCGGTCATCATAGATGCCGCTGGCCAGGTGGTGAGCCGTTGGGGCGATGCCATTTGGCGGCTCGACGCGTGGGCGGGAAAACGGCTCACTCTCAATTTCGGCGATGGCCCAGCTAAGAAATATGTCGCCGCGATCGATCCTGCGAACGCCGATTTATTGCGGACCATAATCGGCTGGTGGCTATACGGCCCCAATGGAGCCCGAGGATACCGAGGCCTGAAAACGCGCTTCGACCAGATGCGTCGGCTGTTCGTCTTGTGCACTCAAGAAGGCATTCTCGCATCCGAACTGAGTCATTTTCCGCGCGTTGCCGACCTTCTCCCGAAGGTGCTCCAGGCTTCCCGGTCCGGTGAGTTTTTGGCATTGCTGCACGAACTGTACGAGCGGCGGGATGCGCTGGGGTTCACCTTGTTGGATCGCGCAGGGTTGGCACGCCTCGCAGCGGCCATGCCCGACCACCAGAAGCTCCAGACCCCCTATATCCCGCCCCGCATTTGGCACTATCAAATCACACGCTTGCGTGAATGCCTGGATGACTTTTTGGCGCATCGAGGCCAAGTCGAGGAGTGCTTCCGCTTCTGTCTGGCTGCCTATCGGCACAACTCTGCCAGTCTCCAAGGACAACGCAGGCCACAATCGTTCTATCCGTTTCAGTGGCCGTCGGATGGATCAAACGGAAAGTGGACTGGGCGGCAGTACTACGGCCCATTCATCGACACAGCGCATCGGTTTGGCATGGTGGAACTATTTCGTCGCTGGTTGGGAGTGAGCGACGACGAAATTCGCATTCAAACTCTGAGTCGCTACCTCAACCTCGTGAGCCGATCTGGACTGTGCTATCTGCTGAATTTCAGCCTCATGCGAGTCGAAGAGGCTTGGAACCTGCGCGCCGATTGCTTGCACATAGAACGTGATCCGCAGTTTGGCGACATCCATGTATTGCGCGGACGAACGACCAAGACGATGTCGGATTCTGAGGCACTCTGGGTGACGTCCCCGTCAGCTCAGGTGGCAGTTGAAGCCATGCGTGTGGTCGCAGACCTCCGCGCAGAATGCGATTCTCCCCCCGGCGAGGCCTCGGTGCCGGATGATCCGGCCAAGCGCTATCTGCTTGATTATTGCCTTGAACCGTGGGGAACGAAGCTCACCAAAATCAACCGCACGATTCGGCCATCGATTCCGAGCTATGCCCATGTGCTTCAGTGGTTCGACAAGCTGTTCGACCCTGAGCAATTGCGCATTACGCCGGAAGATTTCGCATTGGCTCGGTTGGTGACGCCGACGCTGACCGACGAGTTTGCGGTCGGCAAAATCTGGCCGTTGGCCTGGCATCAACTCCGACGAACCGGCGCAGTGAATATGCAGGCATCCGGGCTGGTCAGCGACGCTTCATTGCAGTTTCAGCTAAAGCACGTCGCCAGAGCGATGAGCCTCTACTACGGGCAAAACCATTCCAGGGTACGGCTGGAAGAGAAGGCCCATACCTACTACGTCCGCACCATGTACGAAACTTTGGGTAGGCAGCTGCAACAGCTGACGAGCAACCGATTCGTCAGCCCCCACGGCGAGAAGCGAAAATCTGAGATTGTCCGCCTGATCTCAGCCTCTGATGCTAAGAAAGCGATCAATCTGGCTAAGAAGGGGACGGTCACTCATCGACCGATTTTGCTGGGCATCTGCACGAGCCGTACCCCCTGTCCCTATGGGGGCATCGACAATATCGCTCGCTGCGGAGGGGGCGATTCCCCCGGAGAAACCAAACCATGTGCGGACGTTCTCTATGACCCCGAGCAACTCGACGAAGTCGAAGTGTTGGAGGCGGTATTGGATGAGCGCCTGGCCGCTGCCGAGGTAGATAGTCCGCTAAGGACTTCGTTGGAAGCCCAGAAACGTAGTGTGGAGAATTATCGCCATGTCATCCGGCAAACCTGAATCCGCTGACTCGGCTAAGCGAATGAGTGCCGGCGAGCAGTATCGCGCAGCGTTCGAGCGGCTGAAGAGCAACAAGCCCGAACGACTGCCGAAGGGGACGCCTGTAAGTCAGAACAACGTTGCCAAGGAAGCCGGCAGCGACCCCTCTGCACTGAAAAAAGCTCGTTTCCCCCTACTGATCGCTGAGATCCAAAAGTACGTGGAAGGACACGCTGAGCAACGTCCGCCATCAGTGCGCCAAGTCAGCTTATTAGCCCGCAGAAAAAATCGTGGACTTCGAGAACGGATCGAGGAAATCACGCAGCAGCGTGACCACCTAGCCAGCCTACTCGGTGAGGCCGACGCCACCATTCTTGAGCTGTACGACCGTATTGCGGACTTGGAGCGCCAACTGCCGGCCTCCAATGTGCTTCCTCTTAATCCGCGAGGCCACAAAAAACTTTGAAACGGAGAGCTCGCAATATTCGAAAGAAACACAGCCATGCCCGACCAGCCCGGCATGAAACGTCGGGCTAGCCGCCGAAGAGCTTCTTGCGTTGCGCGGTCCGCTCCCGGCGTAGATTCTCGTAGGCAGTTCGGCGTTTAGTCGCGTTTTTGATTAATTCCAGGACCTGGGCGATATCGCCGAGCAACTCCTCGCGCGCGGGAAGCGGTAGTTGGCGCTCGCCTGGGGTGTCGTGGGCCTCGGTAGCTTCGCAGGCCCGCGCATACACTGCCAGCAACTGCTCCCACTCCTCTGCGGGGTGGCCAATGACAGCACCAAATGCTTCTACGCTCACCACATCACTGAACGGCTGGACGGTATTGTTCAAAAAAACCTCGCGGATTGCGCGCTCGACAGTGCCTCGGAGGCTTGAGTATCCCGATGCAATTTGCCGCTCAAGCTCATCATCCGGGTCGCTGCCGACCGGAACGTTCAGCGCTTTCGCACGACTTTCGAGATCGGCCAGGCGGGCCTTGGTGTCCATCGTCGCCCACGTCAGCCCCTCGCTCACTAGTCCCGGCGACTCGTCCCAACCGATGGTCTTGTAGCTGGCCGAGCGATCAGCACGCTGAAGCGCCATCGCGAGCTCGGTCAGGAACACCGCATCATGGGTGAACACCAGCACTTGGCGGGTCTCAGCCAGCGCTACCAAACGCCGAGCTATGGCCCGACGATATACGTGATCCAGCGACGTAGACGGATCGTCGAAAATAACGGTCGAAGTATGTGGCAGGGATTCGAGCTCGGCGAGGAACATAGCCATCCCCAACGCGCGCTGCTCGCCCTCTGACAGCACCTTGGAGGCTTTCGCCGTGATTTCCTGCAGGCGCAGCGTGACCTTGGTCACCCCCAGCTCTGTGCGCCCGCTCAGGTCGGGTTGCACCCGTCGCTTATAGCCCAGGGCTTTCAACTCAGCATTCATGGAAGCGGCCAGAGCCTCGGTCACATGCGTCGCCGCCAGGGACGTCAGTTTGCGTGACACGGCCGCTGGGTTGAGGGCGGCATGGCAGCGGCTCAATGTGGCATGGACCTGACTGTCCTGAACAAACCGCTCCACCGCGCCAAGCTGGTTGGCGAGGCGTTGTCGGGCTTCTAGCTCTGCCAGTTCTTGGGTCAGCGCCAAGCGTACAGCGGGATCGGCAGAGGTCCGCAGGGTATTGGCGTCGACTCGGAGCGAAGCAGCTTTGGCGGCGAAGAGACTATCGAGATTTGCTTCGATAGGAAGCGGTTCTGACTCGGGGGACCAGTTTCCAGTTTGCAGGGCTTGGCTAACCCAAGTATGCCGGGCGGTCCAGGCCGATGCCGCTGCGGTGGTGGCAGCGTGTAGGTCGGGCAGTCGCTCCTCCACGTCAGC
The DNA here is from genome assembly GCF_012985385.1 of Pseudomonas sp. WS 5503. Taxonomy (NCBI): domain Bacteria; kingdom Pseudomonadati; phylum Pseudomonadota; class Gammaproteobacteria; order Pseudomonadales; family Pseudomonadaceae; genus Pseudomonas; species Pseudomonas sp. WS 5503. The sequence continues at coordinate 3,616 of NZ_JAAQWI010000021.1, read as the reverse complement.
CCGTGTTGGCACATCCAGAACGTTTAGATCGACAGCCTGCACCCTCCCTAGAGCGTTCATGCGCGCAAGCGTGGCGGCTTGCGCATCCGCCGTGGCACTGTCGGCGACAAATGCCGCGAAACGCCGCATGCGCTCCGAGGCATCCGTTGAATAAGGTTGCTGGCAGAGTACGCAGTAAGCGTCCGGTTCCAGGTGCGGGAAGGGATGTTCAGGGTATGCCGTCTGCTGAGAGAAAGCCTCAGCGGCTCGGTACATCGTTTGCCAGAGTTCAGCTCCTGTGCCTTCCAGCAGCGTGGCGGTGGGTGAGGACGTTACCGGCAACTCCATGGCGTTCAGTGTGTCTCGATCCTGAAGACGCGCTTGCGCCAATTGCATGGCGAGATGCGCGGTTTTTTCTGTTGTAATCAGTTCCTTTGCCCGTGCTATGGCACGATCATTCACCCAGCGCTGGACTTCCTCGGCTCGACGCTGCGCCTGGTCCAAGCGTGTCGCCAAACGTTCCAAGGCCAGCGCCTGCGGCACAGGATCGCTTTCCAGTAATGTCCGCTTCAGAAACTCCAGTCGCCGGAGTTCATCGTCACCGACCGTCCCTAATCGAGCAAGCACGGCGCGGTCCGAGTCCCCACCTAATTTTGCGATGTAGCGGCCGACTTCGGTGTCACCCTTCAGCGGTTCGAATTGCCGTGTATCCAGAGCCAAGGCATTGCGTTCGGTCCCAATCCGTGCCTGTAAATCACGCTGAAGTAGGACCAGGCGCGTCAGATGAGTGAGTCCGTAGGGCTGAAATGCAGGGGTCCCTTCCGCGTCGATGTAGTCATTGGCACAGGCCGCGTCGTAGACCGAGACCGAACTCAAATGCAAATGGGCCGGCCCGTTCTGGGCCCAACGTGCCGTTTCCGGAGTGCCATCCACCAAAATGGCGAAATCTGCTGATGGCGGTCTAGCTGGGGTTGCCGCCCCAAAAGCGTCGGGCAGGACCTCCACCCGATGCCGAGCGTTGCAGGCATTCTTGAAGACGCGGGCGTAGCCGGATTTGCCGGCACCGTTATGACCAAAGAAAATGGTCATGCCCTCCGGTGCGAGGTCAAAGGCACGACCGGACGGGAAGCCGTTTACCTGGTCTAGCCCCGAGACACCCACCAACCGCACGGTTGCGCCACTTCCGGCGCCTGGTACGTCGTCCAATGTGAATGGCCGTGCTCCCTCCGTGGTTGCGTCTTCCCGTTCTTGCTCGCGAACCATTCGCAGAATGGTCTCGATGTCATCCTGGGCTAGTTCGGCCCGGGCAAATATCCGGCGCAGTGCTTCCTGCTGCCAGGGTCTGAGTCCGCCGGCCCACCCAATAATCTCGTCCAACAATGGCATATCCGTCTCCTTTCCAGATCCGCCGATTAAAGGCCGCGCCCAGTTGGATGGCAAGTGGCCGGCGCCTTCGAGGTGCTTCGCCGTGTTCCGTTTGCCTGCTTTCCTGACCGCCACCCTAGTGGCTTGTCCGGTCGTGACGCTACACGGGCAGAATTTCTGCATGCTGACCAGTATCAAGCCGCTCTAAAGTCCGCTACCGGAAAGCGCCGTTTAGCGGTGAGAAACGGGGAAAGTGCGGAAGCTACTACCGACGCAAGCGATGTGGTGAGCAGTCCTCAGGTATGTGCGAAATTGCACTCCTCTTGATCACCAATTTGGGTTGGCGTTGCCCACGGATTGCGTTCAACTTGACCAGGGCGTGTCACTGTCACGACCGTCAGAGAACAGCCACGAGCAGCCATTTATTGGACTCCTGCCAACCCTCAGCGGACGTTTGGTTTAGCCTGCGAACTTGGCAACGATCCACTCAGAAATTTCTTGTCATTCACCCAGTGATAACGGTCTGGATCTTTTTCCAGCAAGGACGTCCGCATTGTTTCTCGCCAAGCGTTGTCCGCCCGGAGGAAGATGCCCCGTAGTTCGGTGTCAATGATCTGTTTGCTGGCACCGCGCTCCTCAGCCTTGGCGTACCAGCCATGCCCGGCCGCATAGTCGCCAAGCTCCATACAAACAGCACCTATCAGCGTGCATGGTCGGAAGTTTCTGGGTTGTAACTCATGCCCCTGCTTGCCGAGCTGAAGTGCCTCTTCCCGCCGCCCAAGATCGCGCATGGCACCACCGCGGGTAGTGCAAATGGCTGAGTGGATCTTGGGCTGTTTGAATCTGTTGGCCGGCACACTAGCGAGTAGTTCAAGTGCTGACTCGGGCTGATTGCACTTTCGAAAGTGACCACTGGCGTTGATTGCGTTCCATGGGTCCTGGGTGCGCCGGTACTCATTGCTGGCGAATTCGGCTTCGCGCAGATGGTAGGTTTCACGCAGCACCTCAGTGAAATACACATGGCCCTCGGTTTTGAGCCAAACAAGATCGTCAGGTGCCATTCGATTGCCGGCCTCCAGGTTCTGGAGGATATCCATCAATCGTGGCTTCAATGACTGAGCGTTGGCGAAAATTCCGTACTTCTTGCGCAGGATGTATGCCGGATCGCTTTCGCGAGCAAGGCGATCGGCCTCCGCAGCTTCTCGCCGGCGTTTGGCTGCCTCGACCAGTTCTAGGCGAGCAGCTGCGGCAGCGTCAGCAGCATCGAGGTCTGAAATATAGGACTCGTAGCTGGCTTGACCAGTCGCCAGCGCAAACAGCCCGGGGTACCCCTTGACCTTGAGGTAGTTCAGATAGGCCTCGGAAAGCGGACGGCCTCGATAGAGAGCTTCCAGGATATTGCTCAGTGGGGAGGCAACCGCACCTTGCAGGTGGCTCACCCGGTAGTGCCGGGCAATATCGTTGGGAGTCGGAGCTATGGAGCCGGGGTCGCTCATGCGGGCGTTGTACATGGCTTCAGCAACCTCGCAATTACGCTTGCGCTGCGCCTCCCACTCGGTTTCTCGGGCAACGCGAGCTGTCTCAGCAGCCTCGTACTCTCGATCATACTTCGCCTTGCGAGCAATACGGGCAGCCTTTGCTGCTTCGCGCTTGCGTTTTGCCTGCTCGGCCTCCTGGGCCAGTCGTTCAACTTCCTTGGTTTGGTGCTCTAATCTGGCCGCCTGCTCGCGAGCTACTAACACTGGGTCTAAAGCCGCGATGAAGGCTTCATATGTGATCTGACCGCTCGCAAGTTGATGCAGTTCGTTGAGATTTTGCTGCCGTAGGTAGCTCAGCGACAATGCAGTGAGCGGTCGCTGATGAAACATGCTTTCGAGGATATTGCTCAGACGAGTGTAGGGAATGGTCGCGCCGGTTATGCCACTGACGCAGAAGTGACATGCGATGTCGTAGAGAGTTGGGCGATTCAATTCCATATAAGGGGGGAGTCCGTTCTAGCTTGAGTATTCTGATTTGGATTCTCTCACAGATATCGGAAGTCAGCTCTTGGCCGGTTTCTGCCTGTTGCGTCTCTGCTGCCCACTGGCGTCGGATGCACGCGGTGGTCAGTACCAATGCAACTGACTGGTCAAATAGGTGCAATTGCGCAGGTATGGACTTCAAGCCCCAATTTCCTGGAAAAGAGGTTCTTTCTATGGACATCCGGCATCAGAGATTGAGTAGCGGAATGTCTGAGCTGAAATCATGTCCATGGCTGTTCTTCTTTCCTTTA
>NZ_JAAQWI010000020.1:0-19516 GCF_012985385.1 Pseudomonas sp. WS 5503 | reverse complement strand
GCAGCCAGACCGTCAAGATTACTGACGCTTCCGGCGGCAACTTCGAAAAACTCGAAGTCGCAGGTAACGGCGCAACCACCACGATCAACGACACCATCGACAAGGTGGATGTAGTTCTAACTGCTACAACTACCGTCGGCGAAGGCGGCAATATCGTCTACACCGCCAGTCTTGTGGATAAAAACGGCGCACCGGTGACCAACATCACCAACCCGTTGACCGTTACCTTGGACAACGGCAAGACCATCACCATTGGTGTGAATCAGTCGAGTGGCTCTATTACAACCATCGCGCCGGATGATGTGTACAAAGGCGATCAAACTGTCACCACCGCTATCAAAGGCGTGACCGGCGGCGAGCATTTCGAGAACCTGGTGCCGGGCACTACCGCGGTGAACACGACCGTTACCGATACACCGGGTACCGACAACACCACGACTGTCACCTTGACTGCGCCAAGTGCTGTTAACGAAGGTGGCCAGATCACGTACACCGCCACGCTGTCCAACAAAGCGGGCACTGACGTCACCCTGAAGCTGGATAACGGCTCGTCGATCACAATCAAGGCTGGCGAGACCGTGGGCACCGTAACTGTGCCTGCGCCTACCGATGACGTGTTCATCGACAAGAGCACTCAGACCGTCAAGATCACCGACGCTTCCGGCGGCAACTTCGAGAAGTTAGAAGTCGCAGGCAACGGCGCAACCACCACGATCAACGACACCATCGACAAGGTCGATGTAGTCCTGACCGCGACCACCACCGTTGGCGAAGGCGGCAATATCGTCTACACCGCCAGCCTTGTGGATAAAAACGGCGCAGCGGTGACCAACATCACCAATCCGCTGACCGTGACCCTGGATAACGGCAAAACCATCACCATCGGCGTAAACCAATCGAGCGGTAGCGTTTCGGTTGTTGCTCCTGATGACGTGTACAAGGGCGACCAGACCGTCACCACTGCTATCAAAGGCGTGACCGGCGGCGAGCATTTCGAGAATCTGGTCCCTGGCACTACCGCGGTGAACACCACCGTTACGGACACTCCGGGTACCGACAACACCACTACTGTGACGCTGACAGCGCCTAACGCTGTTAACGAAGGTGGACAGATTACGTACACCGCCACGCTGTCCAACAAGGCGGGGACCGACGTCACGCTGAAACTCGACAACGGTTCAAGCATCACCATCAAGGCTGGCGAAACTGTTGGTACCGTAACCGTGCCTGCGCCGACCGATGACGTGTTTATCGATAAGAGCACGCAGACCGTCAAAATCACTGACGCTTCCGGCGGCAACTTCGAAAAACTGGAAGTTGCAGGCAACGGCGCCACCACCACGATCAACGACACCATCGACAAAGTCGATGTGGTCCTGACCGCCACCACCACCGTTGGCGAAGGCGGCAACATCGTTTACACCGCCAGCCTTGTGGATAAGAACGGCGCGCCGGTGACCAACATCACCAACCCGTTGACCGTCACCCTCGATAACGGCAAAACCATCACCATCGGCGTAAACCAATCGAGCGGTAGCGTTTCGGTTATTGCTCCTGATGACGTGTATAAGGGCGATCAAACCGTCACCACTGCTATCAAAGGCGTCACTGGTGGCGAGCACTTTGAAAACCTGGTGCCGGGTACTACAGCGGTGAACACCACCGTTACGGACACACCGGGTACCGATAACACCACCACGGTGACGCTGACCGCTCCATCCGAAGCAAACGAAGGTGGTCAGATCACCTATACCGCGACCTTGAGCAACAAGGCCGGCACCGACGTCACGCTGAAACTCGACAATGGTTCAAGCATCACCATTAAGGCTGGCGACACTGTTGGCACTGTGACCGTGCCCGCTCCTAGCGATGACGTGTTCATCGACAAGAGCAGCCAGACCGTCAAGATTACTGACGCTTCCGGCGGCAACTTCGAAAAACTCGAAGTCGCAGGTAACGGCGCAACCACCACGATCAACGACACCATCGACAAGGTGGATGTAGTTCTAACTGCTACCACTACCGTGGGTGAAGGCGGCAACATCGTCTACACGGCCAGCCTTGTGGATAAAAATGGCGCACCGGTGACTAACATCACCAACCCGCTGACCGTCACTTTGGATAACGGCAAAACCATCACCATCGGCGTAAACCAATCGAGCGGTAGCGTTTCGGTTCTTGCTCCTGATGACGTGTACAAGGGCGACCAGACCGTCACCACTGCTATCAAAGGCGTGACCGGCGGCGAGCATTTCGAGAATCTGGTCCCTGGCACTACCGCGGTGAACACCACCGTTACGGACACTCCGGGTACCGACAACACCACTACTGTGACGCTGACAGCGCCTAACGCTGTTAACGAAGGTGGCCAGATCACGTACACCGCCACGCTGTCCAACAAGGCGGGGACCGACGTCACGCTGAAGTTGGACAACGGCTCGTCGATCACAATCAAGGCTGGCGAGACCGTGGGCACCGTAACTGTGCCTGCGCCTACCGATGACGTGTTCATCGACAAGAGCACTCAGACCGTCAAGATCACCGACGCTTCCGGCGGCAACTTCGAAAAACTGGAAGTGGCAGGCAACGGCGCAACCACCACGATCAACGACACCATCGACAAGGTGGATGTAGTTCTGACCGCCACCACCACCGTTGGCGAAGGCGGCAACATCGTCTACACCGCCAGCCTTGTGGATAAAAACGGCGCAGCGGTGACCAACATCACCAATCCGCTGACCGTCACCTTGGACAATGGCAAAACCATCACCATCGGTGTGAATCAGTCGAGCGGTTCCATCACCACCGTAGCGCCAAACGACGTCTACAAAGGCGACCAAACCGTCACCACCGCCATCAAAGGCGTGACCGGTGGCGAGCATTTCGAGAACCTCGTGCCGGGCACGACGGCGGTGAACACCACCGTCACCGACACACCAGGCTCCACCGACCTGACCACCGTCACCTTGACTGCCCCGACCGCGGTCAACGAAGGCGGCCAGATCACCTACACCGCCACCTTGAGCAACAAGGCCGGCAGCGACATGCTGGTCCAGCTCGACAACGGTTCGAGCATCACCATCAAGCAAGGTGAGACCGTGGGCACGGTGACCGTCCCGGCGCCTACCGATGACGTGTTCATCGACAAGAGCACCCAGACCGTCAAGATCACCGGCACCACCGGCGGCAATTTCGAGGGTGTGACCATCACACCTGCGGGCGCCACGACCACCATCAACGACACCATCGATGACGTGACCGTGGTACTCAAGGCCACCGGTTCGGTCAGCGAAGGCGGGCAGATCGTCTACACCGCGTCCCTGGTCGACAAGAACGGCGCGGCCGTGAACAACGTGGGCTCCGACTTGGTGGTAAGGCTGGATAACGGTTCGACCATCACCATCGGCAGTGGCAAGTCCACCAGCTTCACGACAGCTACCGCACCGAACGATGCCTATGTCGGCGCCAATGATGTCAGCGCCAAGATCACCGGCGTGGTCAGCGGTGGCGACAAGTACGAGCATCTGATTGTTGACGCCAGCCCCGCGGTCACCAAGGTCACGGATGTAGTGACGGATACCAAAATCAGCATAACGGGCGACGGCTCGGTCACTGAAGGTGGCACAGCCCACTACACCCTGACCTTGACCAACCCGCCGCAAACCGACGTAACCGTGACGCTCAAATACAGCGGCACCGCCACTGACGGTTCGGACTTCACCGGCGTGTACACCGTGAAGATCCCGGCAGGCTCCAGCAGCGTGCCGTTTGATATCCGCACGCTCGACGACAAGATCACCGAGCCTACGGAACAGATCGTTATCACCATCGACAAGGTCACCGGAGGCAACTTCGAGAACCTGGTGATCGACAAAGGCACCGTCACCACCAACATCCTCGACAACGATGCGCCGCCGGTGATCGACCTGGATGCCAACAACTCCAGCGGCGCCACGGGTGCCGATTACAAGACGACATTTACCGAGGGTACCGCCGGGCCGGGCGTGTCGATCGCCGATACGGATATCAAGATCACTGACCCAGACAGCACACTGCTGACGGGCGCGACGGTCACGCTGACCAACGCACAGGCCGGTGATGCCCTGAACCTGGGCAATAGCGTGAATGGCATCAGCGTCAGCACCAACAACCAGACGGGCACTATTACCCTGACGTTGTCCGGCAGCGCAACGCTGGCTGACTACATGCAACGTATCCAGAACATCACGTTCACCAACAACAGCCACGACCCGAGCACCACACCGCGCACCATCACCGTGACGGTGACCGATGGCGGCAACTACTCCAACGTGGCCACCACCACCGTCAACGTGGTAGCGGTCAACGATGCACCAGTGGCCACTGGCGGTGCTGTGACCGGTACGGAAGACACGGCGCTGGCCCTGACCTGGGCCAACTTCGGCGTGAGCGATGTGGACTCGCCACAAGCCAGCCTCGGGGTGAAAATCACCGAGCTGCCGGTAGCCGGCAAGCTGCAGTATCTGGCGGCGGACGGCAGCACCTGGACCAACGTGACCAGCGGCCAGACCTTTACCAAGGCTCAGATCGATGGCGGCCAACTGCGCTTTATGCCGAACGCCAACGAGTCCGGCGCCGACGGTTACGGCGGCACTGGCGTGGGTAACAAGCAGGCGGATTACGCGCAGTTCAAGTTCCAGCCAACCGATGGCAAGGACCTGGGCACCAGCGCTACGGTGAAAGTCGATATCACCCCAGTGGCCGACGCACCGACCCTGAGCGTGGCCGACAACAGCGTTGCCTCGACCGGCCTGGTCAAACAGGGCTGGAACAGCATCGCCGGCCTCGGCAACAACGGCAACGGTGCTGCACCGGACGTGCTGAAAAAAGCCATCGATAACGCGGGCACACCCAACAGCACCTCTGTGGTGACCAACGTCGAGTCCGTCGACAACGTGGCCGCTGGCTCTGGTTCCAAGATCTCCGGCCTGATCTACATGGAAGCGGGCAAGAGCTACACCTTCAGCGGTATCGCCGATGACAGCGTGGTGGTCAACGTTGGCGGTAAAGACGTTGCGAGCGGTTTGTGGGGTACCAACAGCGGCAAGTTCAGCGGCACGTTCACGCCAACCACCACCGGTTACTACAGCCTTGAGATCTACCAGGCCAACCAAGCGGGGCCTGGCAGCTTTGACGTTAACCTGTCGGTCAACGGCGGGGCGGTGCAGAACCTGAGCACCAGCACCGTGCCGTTGTACACCGGCCTTACCGACCTGACCAACGCCGGCGTCACCGTATCCGACCTGCATGGCAGCAACGGTGACGGTTACTACGTGGGCTACAAGCTCAACGAAGGCCAGGAAAACGGCACGGTCAAATTGTCCAAGGTCACCACCGCGCTGACCGACACCGACGGCTCCGAAACCCTGAGCGTGAAGATCAGCGGCATCCCGGCAGGCTCGGTACTGACCGACGCGTCTGGGCACACCTTTACTGCGGGTAAAACCGTGGGCGAAGTGAATGTCACCGGCTGGGACCTGAACACCCTGACCATCAAGCCGCCGACCTACTACAGCGGCCAGTTCAACCTGACGGTCACTTCGACTTCCACCGAGAGCATCGGCGGTTCAGCGACCACCACCGCGCAATTGCCCGTCACGGTGCATCCAGCGACCTACAATTCGGTCACCGGCACCTCGGGCAGCGACACCATCAATGGCAGCGATGGCAACGACATTGTCGTGGCCGACGTCGCCGGCTTGAACGTGGTGCAGGGCAAGAACTACAACATCGCGTTCATGATCGATACATCGGGCAGTATGGGTGCGGACTCGATAGCAGCGGCAAAAACCTCGCTGACCACCACGTTCAACTCGCTGAAAAACAGTATCGGCGCCAGCACTTCTGGCACTGTGAATATCTTCCTGGCGGATTTCAGCGACCAGGTCAATCGCACGGTGACAGTCAACCTGAAAGACCCAGGTGCATTGGACTCGCTGCAGAAAGTCCTGGATTCCATGGTGTCTACCGGCGGGACCAACTACGAAGACGTGTTCAAGGCCGCGGCCAACTTCTTCAAGAGTGCCCAGGCGACTGGCAACACTGGCGCTATCAATACAACGTACTTCATCACCGATGGTCAGCCGACGTTTTACCAAGCGTCCGAGCAGACCAACCCATACTTGTACGGCAACGTCAGGCTCGATGATGTCGTCACCATGAACAACTACACCATAGGTACCGCCACCCGGATCAACATCGATTCGAATAACTACCTTGATATCAACTCTGCCGGCAAGGTAACCCTCTGGTCTTACGGCTGGGGGTACAACAAGGGAATCATCCACGCCCAAGGGGATGGCACCTATGAAATATCGGTGCAAGGCGGCCTCGGCTACGATACCGACTACTCCACCACCCTCAACTCCAACAGCGCGTTCGCACTGCTTAAAGGTCTGTCCACAGGTGGCGTAGAAGCCATCGGCCTCAACAGTGGGGTCAGCCTGAATCAGTTGGCACCGTACGACAGCGATGGCAAGCCACAGGCCAACATCGATCCGAAGGACCTGGCCAACGCTATCCTTGGCCACACAGAGGCGACGTTGCCGGGCGCGGACACCGTCAGCGGTGGCGACGGCAACGACATCCTCTTCGGCGACCTGGTGAGCTTCAGCGGGATCAATGGCGAGGGTTACAACGCGCTGCAGGCCTTTGTCGCACAGAAGACCGGCGTGGCTGTCTCGGCAGTGACTGCCTCTAACGTTCACCAGTACGTCACCGAGCACTATGTGGACTTCGACGTCTCCGGCGCCAAAGATGCCGGCGATACACTGTTGGGCGGGGCTGGCGATGACATCCTGTTCGGCCAGGGCGGCAACGACCTTCTGGACGGCGGCAAAGGCAATGACATCCTGCTGGGTGGCACGGGTAACGACACGTTGATTGGCGGCCAGGGCAACGACATCCTGATCGGTGGCTCGGGGGCCGACACCTTCGTGTGGAAGGCGGGCGACATCGGCAACGATGTGATCAAGGACTTCAAGGCGTCCGAAGGCGACCGCATTGACCTGCGCGATTTGTTGAAAGGTGAAACCGACAGCACCATCGACAATTACCTCAAGATCACCACGGTAGAAGGTGTGTCGACCCTGCAAGTGAGCAGTGAAGGCAAGCTCAACGCCGCCGGTGGCCTGGCCAATGCTGATGTGACGATCAAACTGGAAGGCAACGATTGGTCCCACACCAGCATCAACTCGCTGATCAGTGGTGCCGACCCGACCATCAAGATCGATCACACCTAAGACGCGATTGATCGGCCGCCCTTCCAGGCGGCCGATTTTTTGGCCTACGGGTCGCTGGCCCTGGCGGACGGCGCATCGCATACTCACGCCCATACACGCAGCGTTGACCTATGCTGTTGAACGCCTGTGGCGCATTTTCGAGGGGTTGTTATGTTTTACGTGCAACGTGATGCACAGGGCGCGCTGGTTCGCGTAGAGGCTGCTGCCTTTACCGAATCCACTGAAACCCTGCCGGCCGATCATCATGAGATACAGGCCTGGTACGCCAACGAAGTGGTGGAAACCAGCCTGGCCCAGCTCAAGCAGAGCGACTTGGAGATGATTCGGGTGCTGGATGACTTGATCCAGGTGCTGACCCGCAAGGGGGTGATCAGTGTGACCGACCTGCCGCCGGCAGCCCAGGCCAAGTTGATGGACCGTAACCAGGCGAGGGAAGCGTTGGGTGGGTTGAGCCAGTTGATCGATGATGACGAGAAAGGATTGATTTAATCCAACCGCTCCTACCGCTGTAGGAGCGAGCTTGCTCGCGAAAAAACTGAAATCGCCACGGGGGGTCAGGCTTTGCGCGTTATCGTTGACGATCTTCGCGAGCAAGCTCGCTCCTACAGGTGAATTATTTCCAGGGGGCGGGCTCGCCAAACAGTTGGCCCTGCACGCCGAAAATCCCCATCTCACGAATCACCTTCAGTTCGCCCTCGGTCTCTACACGTTCGGCAATCAACGGCAGGTCGATGCTATGGGCCGCTCGCTGGATGGCCTCGATAAACAAGCGCTTGTCGCTTTCCTGGTCGATGGCGCGAATGTAGCTGCCGTCGATCTTCAGGTACGCCAAGCCCAGGCGCGCCAGGTTGCCGATGATGCTGAACCGCCCACCGAAACGTTGCAGGCTGAGGGAGAAGCCCAGTTCGCGCAGGCGCTGGGTCATCTGTTCCAGCACGGGCTGCTCAGGCAGTTGCTCCTCACCAATCTCCAGGGTGAGGCGCGGGCCCAGGTTGCTGTGCTGGCGTAGCAGGTCATAAACGCGGTTCAGGGCCTGGGTATCTTGCAAGGTTGCGGCCGAAAGATTCAGCGCCAGGTTCTCGGTGTGGCTGGCCATCTGCTTGAGCACCTGCTCCAGCATCAGGCGGTCCAGGCGGGCGGACCAACCAAAGCGCTCAAGCCACGGCAGGAAGCGCCCGGCCGGTATGGTGTGGCCGTCTTCGTCCTGCAAGCGCGACAGTACTTTGTAATGCAAGACCAATTGTGGGTCCTGGCTGGCGACAACCGGCTGGAAGTACAGCTGGAAGCGCTGCTGGGTCAGGGCCTGGTCCAACAAGGTGTGCCAGGCATGGTGATCGTCTCCCACGCTGGCGGCGGCGCTGCGGTCCAGGCACACCCAACTGGTGTCGCCCTGCGCTTGGGCCTGGGCCAGGGCCTGGTCGGCCAGGGTCAGCAGGGCTTGGGGCGCGTCGCCATGGCTGAACGGCGCCAGGCCGATATAGGCGACCGGCGTAACGTCACTGGCGCCGGTCGCTTGCAGGCTGAGCAAAGTGCTTTCCAGGTTTTGCGCCAGCTGCATCGCTTCTTCACGCATCAACCCCGGCGCCAGCACGGCGAACTCACCGCCACGAATACGGGTGACGAGGTTATGGGTTTCCGGGTACGGCGCGCACTGGCGCAGTAGTTGTTCGCCAACCGCTTGCAGTAACTGGTCGGTGCGCTGGCCACCCAGGCGCTGGTTGAGGCCGGCCAGGTCCTTGACCCGCAGCAGCAGAAGGTAGCCGGAGTTGGTCTCTTCCGGGTTACTGACGCGGGCGTTGAGCTGCATCTCGAAATAACGGCGGTTGGCGAGGCCGGTGAGGTTGTCCTGATAGGATTCGGTGCGCAGTTTTTCGCTACGCTCGGCCTGCTCCTGGAACAGCGCCTTGAGCTTTTCCACCATCTGATTCATGGCCTGCACCACCCGCCGCAGTTCAGGCGTGCGGGGCAAGTCAGGCAGGCTGAGGAACTCACGGCGGGCAATGGCGTGGGACTGTTTGACCATATAGTCCAACGGCTTCAATTGCCGGCGCAGCAACAGCCCACCGAGCACCACGCTGACCGCACCGCACAAGAGCAACCAGCCCAGGCTACCCAGGGCGCTTTGCCAGAGCTTGGCCAGGGCGAACATCGGATGGCTGACCACTTCTACCCGTGCGGCCTGTTCCCAGCCACGGCTGACCAGGGCATCACCGCCCGCCGGCTCCAGTCCGATCAGCTTGACGAACCAGTTGGGCACGCCGTTGTTGTCGGGAATACCGCTGCGCTCGACGATGGTTTTGTCGGTGGCCAGGTCCACGACGCGGATGCTGGCATAGTAACCGCTGTCGAAGATCGAGCTGACCAACAGCTCCACCATGGCTGGGTCATCGATATTCGGGGTGAGCGACAGCGCCAATGCCGTCGCGGCATCCTGGGCGTGGGAGCGCAATTGGTTGACGTATTGGGTGCGCGAGCTTTCCAGGCTGACCATGAAGCTGCCGCTGAAGGCGACCACCAGGAACAGACAGATTGCGATCAATAGCTGTTTGAACAGAGACATCCGATCAGTTACTCCTAGTTGGCAGGCTCGGCTGGGAAGCCTTCCGCACGCATTTTTCTCAACACATCCTGCCAGCGCGACAAGCGTTTGGTATCACCGACTTTTTTGTTGCCTTTGGCACCAGGCAAGTACAACCCCTCGGCGTTGAATGAGTACACCGGGACCAGGTCGGTGCGACGGGTAGCCGGCAGGATCTCATCCATCAGGCTGTCGAGCACCAGTGGGACGGCGTCGGGGCTCGAATAATAAGTCAGGACCATGTGCGCCCGATTCTGCCGCAGGGCCTTGACGTAGGTAATGCGCAATTTGTCGCTGGACACGCCCAGGTGACGCAAACTGAAATATTTTGCGATGGCGTAGTCTTCACAGTCACCAGCACCTTTCCAGAGTGCCTCGACGGGCGTCTCCCAGTAATCCACAACGTGCCAGAGATCGATGTCTTCCACGTAGGTCATTTGCTTGTTGAAGAACAAATTGACGACCTTGAGCTGCTCCTGCTCGCTGACCTGTTTTTCGCTCACCAATAACCGCTGCCAGGCGTCGATACGCTGCTGGCCTTGACCCAAAGGCCCGTAGACGGCGGTAGCCTTGCGGCTGATTTGCGAGAAATCCCAATCGGCACGCAGCCCGCCGAGCATCAGGCCGGCCAGTAAAGTTGCTGATAAAAGCCAGCAAAGCAGTCGATAGGGATTAAAACTTACCGCCAAAATGTTCAGTCCGTGAAAGAGACGGAATTTCCAGGGATGGTGAAGCCTGGCCCTACAAAAAACAATGGCACAGTGCAATCATCGCAGGAGGCGGCGTTTTTATAACCGCCCTTGTGAGAGACACAAAGTATGCTGTGTAAGCCCTTACAAACGGAAACTTTGGCTATTTGACAAGCACCTGGCCCATCTTTAGTGTTCTTTGGATCCAATTAGCCAGACTATTATTCAAGAAAGGAGGATAGCGCAACCGTGACGCAGAAGCCGAACCCATTAAGCAGCATCAAAATCAGCGGGCCTATTCCCGCCCATCTTGCGCGCTCCGTTATCGAAGAAACGTTGCGTAATGCCATCCTTGATGGGCGATTGCCCTGTGGCACCGCCATGCGCCAGCAAGAACTGGCCAGCCTGTTCGGCGTCAGTCGCATGCCGGTACGCGAAGCGTTGCGCCAGCTGGAGGCGCAATCCTTGTTGCATGTGGTGACTCACAAGGGTGCCGTCGTTGCTCCCTTGATCGAGGACAATTCGGCCGAGACCTATGCCCTGCGCATGTTGCTGGAGTCCGAGGCCCTGCGCCTGTCGATTCCGTTGCTCACCGACGCGGACCTTGCTCAAGCTGAGGCCTGTATCAACGCACTGGAAAGCGAGAAAGACTACACCGAGATTGGTCGGCTCAATCGCCTGTTTCACATGGTGTTGTACGGCAAGGCGCCCAACCAGCGGCTGCTCACTTTGGTCGAACACGGATTGAATGAGGAGGAGCGCTTCCTGCGCTTCAACCTTGAGGCGATGGGGCTGGGGGAGACTTCCCAGGAGGATCACCGCGAACTGCTGAGCCTGGTAGCGCAGAAGAAGGTCGAGGAGAGCATCCTGACGCTGCGTAACCACTTGATGCGAGGCATGGAGGTGATCGCGACCTACCTCAGCGGCCTTGAGAGCGCCGAAAAAAACCCCACTCAGTAGGTTTTTTCGCTTTTGCCCTTGATCCTTAGGTGATGTAGCAACTTTCTTATAAGGGATTGTTGCTCCATCAGAAAAAACAAAGAACCAAATCATAATTAGAGCCGACTCAGTGCGCAGCAAAATCCCACGTATAGCTGGGCAATCACCACACACATAAATATCGGGAAAAACATCTAATACATTTGTATACCGGTTCAAACATTCAACCAGCTTATTATCTTCCCAGCAAGACACACCTTTCCATCCACTGCGTCTGCCTAGTGCAAGGGCCTCGCCGTGCGCGTGGGCGCGCTCAAGTTACTCTCGCACTCACAACTATAAAATTTCAACACTGCTTTTAGAGCACTCGCAACAACTCATAGGCGTCAACCATGCACCCACATTCACTCGCGCAAAAAAAACGACAACTTTTTGATCATCCGTTATTTATAGAAATAACCAGCCTCGGCAAGTTACAACACTTCATGAAACACCATGTATTTGCTGTCTGGGATTTCATGAGCCTGACCAAACGCCTGCAACAGGACCTCACTTGCATGCAGTTGCCCTGGCTCCCCTCCACTGACCCGCACGCTGCCCGCCTGATTAATGAAATCGTGCTGGCGGAAGAGTCGGACGAGCACCCGACGCGGGGCTATTGCAGCCACTTCGAGCTGTACCTGGACGCAATGACGGAAGTGGGCGCCAGCACGGTCGCAATCACTCGCTTTATCGACCTGCAAAGCCAGGGAGTGGAGGTAAGCGCAGCCTTGCAGATGATCGATGCGCCCCAGGGCGTGGTCCGCTTCGTCGACAGCACCTTACAAATTGCCCTGAGCGCTCCGACCCACTGTGTGGCGGCGGCGTTCCTGCATGGCCGAGAGTGTGTGATTCCGTCAATGTTCGAAAGGCTTTTGCATAGCCATGCTTTCATAGGTCGGCAGGCCCCTACGCTATGTCACTACCTCAGCCGCCATATCGAAATAGACAGCGATGATCACGAGCCTGCGGCGCAACAGTTGCTACAGCGCCTGATCGACGCAGACCCCAGTCGTCAGCAACAGGCCGATAACGCCGCCCTGGGCGCCGTGCAGAGTCGTATTACCCTCTGGGACGACGTACTGGCCTCGATGCAAGAGGTACGTCCGTGAACGCCGCTCATTACCAATCCTTTGCCGATGACTGGGAGCGTCGCGCAACCATCCGCACACGCCCCCGGCGGATGTTGGAAGACGACGACAAACTCATCTTCCCCCTGTGCCGTCAGCCTCTGGTGCTGAGTGCAACCTTTCTCAAGCACTGCCCGCAATGGCGCGACTTCGTGCTGGTGCAAAGCTTCTATAAATTCATCAATGACGTGGTGATTTTCGAAACCGAGATCGTCGACAAAACCGCGCGCAGCATCGCTAAAAATCGCTTCTCCCTGCCCTTCCCGCTCGCCTGCCGCTACGATGCGATGACGGTCGTTGTCGACGAGGATTACCACGCGCTGGTCGCGCTGGATTTCCTGCAGCAAGCCGTGCAGATGACCGGAATCCAACCGCTCGATCTACCCGGGCAAATTGAATTGGGCCGCGCGCTGCCGGCAGCCCAGGCACAGGTACCGGCATACTTGCACGATGCCGTAGAGTTGATCGGCGTCGCCATCGCTGAGAACACCGTCACCCATGACGTCGCAGCGTTTTCCAAAGATGGCAGCGTCAAATCCTCTGTCCGCGGCCTGATGGCCGATCATCTGTTTGATGAAGGGCGGCATGCGCGGTTCTGGACACAGTTGGTGCGCCTCTACTGGCAATCGGCAAGCTCTGAAGATCGCGACCACATTGCTCAAGCCCTGCCCGTGTTCCTGACGCACTACCTGACCAACGACCTACAGAAAGACTTCGATCTGCAACTGATCGAACACTTGGCTATCAGTGCCGATACGCGCCGGGCACTGCGCGACGAAATCCAGGCGCTGGACTTTCCCATCACCCCCCAACATCCGCTGCTGGCCAATATCATGGGCCTACTGCACCACAGCGGCGTACTGCAAACCCCCAGCGTGGCACGAGCCCTGCGCGACTACCTGCCCGTATCGAGGAGGTTGGCATGAGGCGCTTGCAGATCGAGTGGCGTGGTACCGGTAACGCTCTGGCGGCGCTCAGGCAGGAGCTGGAGCAATATGGGCATGTGGCAGGAACGGGGTCTGTGGATCTGGTTATTGAAGACGGGAGTCAGCCGCTGCCGCCCTCGCCCGCCAGTGCGCCATGGTTAAGCTTGCGCGTGGGTATCGGCCCGCTCTGCGAACACGGGCTGCCCTCATTACAGTTACGCTGCTACGACCGGGAGCGGCGCCTGCTGACGGTGCACGACGTTGCCCAGGAACCCAGCGGCAATGGGCAGCGGTTGCGTCAGCAGGCAACGAATGCAGTGGTGGAGTGGGCTGCTTTGTTGGTCTGCGGTTTTTCAAGAGACCCCGCTTATTTCTCGGCAACGGCCGCTGCTAACGCTTGGCCTGAACAGGGCCTGCAAGCGCTGGATGCCTTGGCTTTCATGCACCGGTTCAACCACACGGCGGACCCTGCCTTACTGCACGCGGCCCGAACGCCCATGATCGAACGGCTGCAGGCCAGCCTCAATACCTTCGCGCATCGAACAGTGCTGAACATCGCCGGTCATGCGCTGACTTATCGGCAGCTCCAGCAACAAGCCATGGCTATTCAACAACGCCTGCTTCCCTTGCTGGAGGATGCCGAGGCTCCACAAGTGGTCGGCGTATGCCTGGAGAAATCTGCCGAGTTGTACGCCAGTATTCTCGCGGTGCTTGGCTGTGGCGCCGTGTATTTGCCGCTGGTGCCTGACCACCCGGAGCAACGCCAGCACTACATGCTGACCAGCCTCAAGGCCTGTGTGCTGCTGGAGAATGGCCAGCACCCATTGCGAGAGCGTTTCGTTTCACTTGATGTGAGCCAGGTGGCCGCGCACAGCGCCGACATGACGCAACCGCTGATGCACCGTCACCCCCGTGCCGACGAGCCGTGCGTAGCACTGTTCACCTCGGGTACGACGGGCAAGCCCAAGGGGGTACTGCTGAGCCAATACAACCTGGCGCATTTCACGGCCTGGCTCGTCAGTTGCGTGGCGTTGGATCAACACAGTCGCGTCCTGCAATTCTCGCCACTGGGCTTCGATTCTTCACTGATCGATATTTTCCCTGCATTGATCGCCGGCGCCGAGTTGATTGTGCCCAGCCCAGACCAACGTCACGACCCTCAGCAACTGGTAGAGCTGATTCGCAAGCAACGCGTCACTCACGGGTTTGTGCCACCGGCACTGCTCAGCATCCTGCCGCTGGATCAGCCGTTGGGCATGACTCATTTACTGACCGGAGGTGATTTCTGCGAGCCCTGCGTGATCGAACAACTGGCCGGTCAATGCCAGTTGCATAACCTCTATGGGCCGACCGAGGCCACTGTGTTGGCGACCCATCGGGTATTCCAACGAGGTGACAGCCATCGCAATATCGGCCTCCCCATCGCTAACAGCCAGGTGCTGATTCTCGACGAGAACCTGCAGCCCGTGGATGAACAGGTAATGGGCGACTTGTACATTGTCGGTCCCGGAGTAAGCCTGGGTTATTCGAATACACTCTCGCGGGCCGACAATCCGTTCGTGACGCTGACACTGCCAAATGGCCAAGTGCTACAGGCTTATCGCAGCGGCGACTTGGCAAAATGGACGCAAGAGGGCATCGAACTGGGCGGCCGCAGGGATGAGCAAGTCAAGATCCGCGGGTTTCGAGTTCAGCCTCAGGATATTGAACAGTGCTTGCGCGATAGTCGCTTGTTTCGCCAAGTGGCAGTGGTGATCGATACGGCACACAGAGTCATCGGCTTTGCCGCCCAGCCGGAATCTGGCGCTACGCTGGCAAGCCTGAAGGAACATGCTCGACAGTGGTTGCCGGTGCATATGCAGCCCAGCGCTTGGAGCGAACTGGCATGCATGCCCCGTTCGAATAACGGCAAGATCGATCGCAAGGCCTTGCTGGCCATGCCAATACCCATACCCATCGGGATGGATCGCTGTCGCATACAAGACCCTTTGCAGGCACAACTGGCTGACGTGTGGGGTGAGCTGCTGGGATTACCCGCAGGCGAACTCTCGATTGATGAGAGTTTTTTCAACCTCGGTGGCCACTCCATCCTGTTGTCGACCCTGTTGCTACGCCTGCGCGAGCAGTTTGGCCGCAGCTTCTGCCTGAGCCCCTTTTTTGAGACGCCGACCATCCGCACATTGGCCGCACTCATGGATGGCAGTGCACTGCCGGATACACCATCCAACCAGATGGAACAAGATGCGACGCGAGCACTGGAGGTCGAGGTGCTGCCCGAGACCCTTGCGGGAGACTCGCGCAAAGCCATCGTCACCGGCGCGAACAGCTTTGTCGGGGTTCATATTGTCCAGGCACTGCTGGCTGGCGGGGCGCAGGACGTGGCGTGCCTGGTGCGCGAGTTGCCCGGCCATTCGGCAGCGGCAAGGTTCGCCCAGGCATTGCGCGAATACCGCTTGGAACATCTGGACCTGAGCCGAGTACAGGTATACGCCGCCGATATTCGTAAACCTCGCCTGGGCTTGGCCGACGACGTGTACGAGCACCTCGCCCGTCATTACGGCGTGTTGGTGCATAACGCCGCGCAGGTCAATCATGTGATGGATTACGCCTCACTCGCCAAGGACAACGTCGAGCCGGTGCTGGAATGCCTGCGTCTTTGCGAGACCCATTGCAAGAAGGTCCTCAATTTCATCTCGACGCTGTCAGCCTGCAGCAGCGTGGACGTCGACGGGTCCGTGCTTGAAGCGCCTGCCCGACGCGCACTGCCGCTCTATGTGAAAAATGGCTACAACCTCTCCAAGTGGGTAGCCGAGCGGCTATTAGGACGGGCAGTCGAGCAAGGGGCCTGGGTCAATATTCATCGGCCGGGAAATATCAGCTTCAACAGCCAGAACGGCGTTTGCCAGCCACAGAAAAACCGCTTGATGTTGATGCTCAAGGGGTCTCTGCAATTAGGGATGGTCCCGCGTCTGGACGCCAATTTCGATCTGATGCCGGTGGACTTCCTGGCGCGTTTCATCGCCTACCACAGCGTGCGCTTTGACCCTGGGCGAAACGTGTTCAACCTGCACAACCCGCTGCCCTTGAGTTGGGACCAGTACCTCGACGCCTTCAGCGAGGCTGGGCACGCTTTTGACCGAGTAAGCATTGAACACTGGCAACGGGCGCTGCGCAAAGTGAGCCGCAATAACGCGTTGTTCGGAGTGCTGGGCTTTTACCTGGACGGACTGGGCGAGGACATCGGTGACACGTCGATGATCCGTTACGACAATGCCCGGTGGGGCGTGGAAAAAATGGGCATGTGCTATCCACCCAAGAGCCAGGCGCTGTTACGCAAAGGCTGCGACTATCTGCGCGCTATCAGCTTCCTCTGAATAGCACCCTGGACGTGAGACCAAGCGATCGGAGCGAGAGGCCTCGCTCCGATGCGGTCAGGATCAGATCTTGAAGCTATCGACCAATTGCTTCAGTCGGCTGGCCTGCTGGGACAGCGCATCGCAGTCCTTGAGCGTCTCGTTGAGGTTGGCCACACCCTGCTGGTTCAGCAAGTTGATCTGGTTGATATCGACATTGAGGGTTTCAACCACTGCAGTCTGCTCTTCAGTGGCGGCCGCGACGGATTGGTTCATCCCATCGATCTCAACGATACGTTGCGTCACGCTGACCAGACGCTCACCTGCCTGGTTGGCGACTTCGACGCTTTCTTCGCTGGAAGCCTGGCTGGCGTTCATGGTGGTCACGGCTTCGCGCGAACCCACTTGCAGCGAAGTGATCATCTTGTGGATTTCTTCTGCCGACTCCTGGGTACGGTGCGCCAAATTACGCACTTCATCCGCCACGACGGCAAAACCACGCCCTGCTTCGCCCGCACGGGCCGCTTCGATCGCCGCGTTTAGGGCGAGCAAGTTGGTTTGCTGGGAAATGCCTTTGATCACATCCAGGATGTGTCCGATGTTATCGGTACTGGCATTAAGGGTTTCGATCTGAGTGCAGGACAGGCTGATCTTTTGCGAAAGCTCTGACATCGCCTGAATGGTTTGCTCCACCACTTTACGACCATCGTCAGCTTGTTCGCTGGCACCACTGGCATGCTGGGACGCGTCAGCAGCGTTGCGCGCGATTTCCTGGGTGGCGGCCCCTAGCTCGTTGATGGCTGCGGCCACGCTGTTGGTACGCGCGCTCTGCTCGTCAGAACCGATGATCGACGCATTGGATGAAGCCATCACACGCTGGGACAAATCGTGCACCTGGCGCGTTGCCGAAGACACCTCGGAAATCGACGCGTGAATTCGCTCGACGAACTGGTTGAATGCGCTGCCGACCTCGCCGAACTCGTCTTTGCTGGTCACGTCGAGACGTCGGGTCAAATCACCTTCGCCTTGGGCAATGTCCTGCATGGCCACGCCCATGGTGGTCAACGGGCGCAACAGTACTTGAATCAACAGGCTCAGGAGCACCGCAATAGCCACAACGGCAATCAACATCGCAATCAAGGCCGAAGTACGGAATTTGCCCAGCGGGGCATAGGCTTTTTCTTTGTCGATCGAAAGGCCGATGTACCAGTCAGCGCCAGGCAAGCCGCTGATAGGCGTGAAGGAAAGGATGCGATCCTGACCGTTGAGGACAACGTCCTGATTGAGCTTCTCAATGCGCACGTTGGTGCCGGGATAGATGTCCTTGAGATTCTTCATCACTTGGTCCTGGTCCGGACTGACGATGACCTGGCCATCACCGCTGACCAGGAACGCATGGCCGATACCACCGAAGTCTACCGAGTTGATGATCTTCACCAGTGTCTGCAGGCTCAGGTCACCACCGACAACACCCAACAACTCGCCATTCTTTTTCACCGGCATGGCAATTGTCACGATCTGACCGCCCACAGCCGCCATATAAGGCGGAGTAAGCATGGTTTTGTCCGCCACTACTGCTTGCTTGTACCAAGGGCGCTGACGGGGGTCGTAGTCGTCAGGCATCTTCGCGTCAGGGCGCTGTGTGAATACCCCATTGGTTTGACCTACATAGGTGAACTGGAAATTGGTGGTGAATGCTGGCTGATCGACCAAACCTGGGAGGTCGGCGGCGCTGCCCTGGTGGGCAACGTTCTGCGCCAGGTTCTCGAGGACCAGGATGCGACCACTGAGCCAGTTCTGCACACTGCTGGCGGTGAGCTCGCCGGATTGCTGGATGGACGACGTAAGGTTTTGCCTGATGGTGCTGCGCTGCAGGTAGTCGTTGTAGAGGGTAAATAACGCGAAGGCTAAAACCACGACGCCTGACGCGGCCAACAGAATTTTATGACTGAACTTGAGATTCATTTCATCGACTTCTTTTGCCAAAGGG
Organism: Pseudomonas sp. WS 5503; assembly: GCF_012985385.1. NCBI lineage: Bacteria > Pseudomonadati > Pseudomonadota > Gammaproteobacteria > Pseudomonadales > Pseudomonadaceae > Pseudomonas > Pseudomonas sp. WS 5503. The sequence goes on along the minus strand of NZ_JAAQWI010000020.1, from coordinate 592 downwards.
GGGTGAGCGTGCCGAGTGGAACATTCCATGTAACGGGATAGGCGGACTCTGCGGTCGCTCTATTTCGGTGCACGCATGGCTCGTCAGGCTTTCGGCCAAACTTCGACAAATCTTAGGAATTTGTGAGAAGCATCTTCTTTTAACGTAGGAAACCGACAGGCGGTAGCCGTAAGGCAGATTTGCTGCGGTGGGCCGCCCTAAACGACAAAACCCCTGTCTGCGTTAGCAGACAGGGGTTTCGGAATTCAATCTTGACGATGACCTACTCTCACATGGGGAAACCCCACACTACCATCGGCGATGCATCGTTTCACTGCTGAGTTCGGGATGGGATCAGGTGGTTCCAATGCTCTATGGTCGTCAAGAAATTCTGTGTACCAGGCCGTTGCGTTGGCAACGTGCCGGTGAAATTCATGAGCTTCTACATAAACAAAACCCCTGTCTGCGTTAGCAGACAGGGGTTTTGGAATTTAATCTTGACGATGACCTACTCTCACATGGGGAAACCCCACACTACCATCGGCGATGCATCGTTTCACTGCTGAGTTCGGGATGGGATCAGGTGGTTCCAATGCTCTATGGTCGTCAAGAA